>JAIUYC010000011.1 GCA_020216575.1 Coleofasciculus sp. S288
AGCGAGATTGGCTTCCTCCTGAGATAAACGACCTAGATAAACCAGAAGCGTAATTTGACTGCTATCAGGATGAGTGGCGATCGCTGATATTACTCTCTCCAAGTCGGAGTCAAGAGACTGTCCTGAGTCAGACCAATCCGGAAAAATAATTAAATTTATTTCTCCTAACTTTAAAGGTAAAGCAACATACTTTATCATACTTTTGCCTTGCTGATAATTTTCATTAGTTTTATCTCTCGAATCAAAAGTATTAATTCCCCACAATTTGATATCTCTTATTTTTTCTTTATCTCCTGTAAAGTAATCTTGGATATATTGTTTTGCATATCCTTGTAAGTGGAGAGCATTGAATCTAATTTTTTTTCCTAACTCAAGATGCATGCAAAATGGCTTGTTATCTATAAATTGAATATTTTTTCTGGCATTCGACATTTCAAAGCCTTCTGAATAATTAATATTATTGTCATAGGTTGAGTTATTAAGGATTAGAGATAAATCACCAATCCGGTTAGGATCTAAATCGCGAAAAGATCGGAAGGCAACCATATCACATATAGCGCCTATTTTATTTTTAATACGATCCTGGAATTCTAGCTCCAGTGCCTTAAACTTGACAGAATTCGTATAAAGCTCGACTAAAAAACTACAAAATTCTCTCAAATTTTTTAAACTATTAACAAAAACGCAGTGAGGATTCCATTTTTGATACAAGGCCAAATCAAAATCAGCGAACTTTTTTTGTTCTTCTTCTATATCGGCATATAACATTACATCAGAATCCATGCAAAAGCACTTTTCTATTCCTTTTGTTTTCATAAACTGTTTTAAGACAAACCATCTTTGGAAGCAAAAAAGTTCATAGCTAAAGGAATTATGACTGCGATGTTTGTATATCTTTTGAAAGGTCAGAGCTTCCTGAAAATAATTACCAATTTCTTCATGCTCAATAAAGTTATAGTGTTTGCTAGTATAGTCTCCAATTAAAATGATATTAGAGTGAGGGTTAAATTCTCTTGCCTGAGCCAAAATCCATCTTAAATGTTCGCGCTCAGCTAGATGTATGATAATAATAGGAATGGACATAATTCTCTTGGTAAATTGCTATCGTGCTTGTCCTACCCAAATCTGTAAAGTATTTACAAGACCATCGGATTAATAGGTGGGAAGAGTTTCAGCTCTAGCTTGTGCGATCGCCTGTTGATTTTCGTGTTCTAAAATAATTCGAGCTTGGAGGCGGGGTAACAGCGCCTTCCACTGCATTTCACTGAGGTTCCCCAGCAATGAAATTTCTAATCCCTCAGCAACATCTACATCCTCTTCCATTAGCAGATTCATCACCACGCCTGATATAGCCAGTTCAGCATCTTCGTCAGAAATTGTGCTGGTGTCTACTAACAAAGTTAAGCGATCGCGATCGGGGTGAGTTGCGATCGCTCGGATAATACTAGCCAGTTCCTGAGATAGAGTATCTTCAGACAAGCTCCAATCGGGGAAAATAATTAGGTTGATATCTCTTAACTTGAGCGGATCGAGGTCAATAGACTCCCCTGATGCAGATTCTATACTCTTCAGCATCTCCTGCGCGGCGGCAAAATCTGGCACGGCTTGCACAACGGTACGTAAAGCCTTTTCCGCCAAAGCAAAATCGTTGTTGTTTGTTGCCGCCTGCGCTAAGTACCACGATACCCGCCAGTGGTCTAAACCAAGATTGAGTGCAGCGAGCCATTCCGAAACAGCTTCAGCATATCGTCCCTGATACTGTCGCACTAATCCTGACCATAACCTTAAGTAACTATCATTTGGGTAATACTCTCGGTATTGCACGATTCCACCCTCTCCCATTGAGAGCAAGATAGATGAGGTAGCAATTTTTTGCTCGGCTTCAAAGAGTTCTTGAATGTTTTGGGAGGTCAGGCTGACTGTAAATTCAGGTGCTGTATTTCCTAGGGATTTAGCAAACACTTCTGCCCCAGAATATTCTTCTGGTTGCCCAGTCAAATCCTGAAGTGAAACAGGCTGGTACAGTAAACTCGATTCGGTATCAATGCCCCATTCTCGCGTGCGCTTGGGTAATTTTATCAAACGTTCATAAATTGGATTGATCTGCTTGGCGGCATTTTCAGCGCCAAAAATTTGTTGGGCATAGTCTTTGGCATTACGCCCTAACCTAGCTCGTTCTTCTGGATGATGATACAGATACTCGATCGCTTGCTTATATTCCAATTCGCTGCAAACTATTAGCCCTGTAAAATTATCGATAACTAACCGTTTGACTCCACCATAAGGGAATACCACGGGCGGAACTCCGCCATACATCACTTCCTGTAAATTTAGCTCAGAAGCCGCATACGTATCTTCACACAAGGGGTAACCATAAACATCCAGAATTTCAATAACGGATTTTATATCTTCGACAGGGCCGCGAAAGTCAAATCTCTCAGCGACACCGAGTTCTTGGGCTTGCTGTTGTAAATAGTTTTGTATGCCGCCACCACACACAATAAATTGCACATTGGGAATAGTAACCTGGCCGCTCATCGGCACATAATTCGGGTACATTTTGGCAAAACTAACATGACCGATGAAGCCAACATTAAACGTATCGTGAGGTTTGGGCTGTATATCGGCAACTCGCTCAAAGTCTGCTGCCCCATAAACCATCCCCGTTTTTTTCAATCTCACTTCGGCAGGCAAATTTTGAAAGACTGGATGTTCGTAAGTGTAGGGACTGCAAGCGAGGGCAAAATCCGAGTAGTCAACCAACTCCTTGGTGAGGATTTGCGGGGGTTTATCGCCAGCGACGTGGAACCAAATTAGCAGGCGCATTGCTGGGAGTTCTGATTGCAGAAACTCGTACATCTGAGGATTATTCCAAAAATGGAGATGTACGATATCTGCATTTTCTAGTTCATGGAGTATAGCCTCTGTGTCGTTTGCGATCGCCACACTCAGTCCTGCTTCTTCTGCCATGGCGATCGCACCCGGATCGACAGCCCCCAGAGAAACGACACGATGTTGGAAACTGCCTAGTTTGGATGAGTATTTTGCTGTTGCAATCAGGGCACGACCAGAACCACCCCGGTAAAACCCTTGAATGACGTGAAGGATTTTAATCATTATCCGTCTTTCGGCTTAGCTTTGAGGTTTGCGATATGCCCTGATTGTAGAAAACACCCCCGGAATAATGGGCAAATATGCCTGGGTTTGAGTGGGATCGGTTGGATACAACAAGGGAAGATCGAGAACCTCACAGTGATAGGTATTCTCCATCAATTCTTGACACGCTTGCCGGATGCCTGGTTCGTTACCTGCATGGTGGAATAGTATCGCTTCCCGATTCTCATCATTGAGTGGCGGCAAATAATCGTGAAACATCATGATGCCTCCCGGTGCCAAGAGAGGAAAATAGTTAATAATGTCTTGGCGCACGCCTTCGTAAGTATGGTCGCCATCCACAAAGATAAATACGGGTAGTCTGCTGTCTTGCTCGAATACCTGCTGCAATTGAGGCACAGCTTGATGAGAAAACATGCGTAAGTGGGTTACGTCCCCTTGAAGATGGTTGAGAACGTCATAAAATTGCGGATGTCCTCCAGGTTCGATCGCAAATCCCTGCAACTGAGGGACAATTCTTTTTAAGGCTGTGCAGGTTAAAAATAGGGAACTTCCAGCAAAAGACCCAATCTCGACAAAGCGCAAAGGAGATGATGTTTCCGGCAGCAATTCCCGCAGGACATAGTACAGTTGGAATCGTTCGTTAGGCGACATTTGACTTTGAATTCCACAAGCTACTGGGTCATCCTCAGCAAACTCAGCCACTAACATCAGGTCTAAGTCAGAATTTATTGGAAACTGGTTGGGGCAGGAGAACCATACACCTGTATCGTCGATTGGGTTAATGTCAAACTCGATTTGCTGCGATGCCTCAAACTCCTGAACCGCTTGACGGCACTCTTCATAGTTATCAATTTGGATAAAGCCATCATTCACCACGCGGTCATAGAGATGATGCAAAATTGTTGATGTTGACTCAGTAGCATGGCGATCAATGTGCAACAGTCCAATCATCCCCACAGTATTCCGCACTTGAGGCAATATCTCCTGAAAAGAACCTTTGATGGTGAAAACAATCTCGGAAACACCCAGTTTTGAGCAAATATCTGGCAAACTCGCTTCTCTTTCAGTTGGGCTGAGTCTCTCTTCCAAAGCATAGACCCAACGAGATTGCTGAGTGTAGCGTTTGATCACTGCTGCCATGAATGCGATCGCACCGCTATCGGCAACACCGCAGTCAATACAATTACCGGGAATGTTTTCTATACAAACTTGTTTTACCAGTGAAAAAAGTGAATAGAGATGAGCTTCGCTCAACTGAGTATGGGGGCGGACTACTTGGAGTAATTCCTGGAACTCAGTATCGGCGTTAATCCGATTTTGCGCTTCGTTGACTAAAATTTGCGGCTTTTGTGAAGCAGTAGTTTGAATTTTTCTCAAGAAACCGTTGGTTCCCCAGGTGACGTTATAGCCAAAAAAGTCACAATACTCGCCATCAATTTCATACTCCCCTCGATGCTCTGCCAAAAATGCCTTTAATGCCTGATGGGGTCCGCTGCGGTGAGCGGAGTCTTGGACAATATCCGAAATAATGCCATCCTCAATAATGATATATTCGCCTTCTTTCAGATAGGGGTGAAAAAAATCTAAAACCGCTTTACTGATTTCATAGGTGTGAGCAGCATCTTCAATAATCAGCCAGGGGCGAGGTAATGAATTGAGAAATTCTGCTGAAAATGTCTCGTGTAACGCCTCTCCATCCCCTTCTAGAAAGGTAACGCGAGGGTGAGATACCTGGGTAACTTTGACGATATCAACCGAATAAACCCGCCCATCAATCCCAAAATTGTCCAGCAAGTCGCCAAACCATAAGGCACTCCCCCCACTTTTAGAACCAATTTCAATAATGGTGCGTGGCTTAACGTTCCAAATCAGCAGGGGATATAAGGCAAAGTCAAAGGGATTCTTAATCATCGGAACGCCCCGGTAAGAGTAGTTATGGGTAGCGTTCTGAATGGACATCATGAAATCATAAGGAATGGTTGTTCCCCAAGGACGCTGATCGGTTGGAATTTTTGGCGGTTTGGGTTTAATCAGGGCTTTGGTTAAATACTCAACTTGCGATCGCGCCTCCGCATGAGAAGGATTATTGGCCAATTCCTGCTTAGCCGCTTCTAGCGCTTCTTCATGCCGTCCGACTGCATTCAGGCAGATGGTGCGGACATAGTGCATTCCTGGTACAAAAACACCCAGAGAAGCAGCTTTTTCTGCCAAGCGCAGCGCCTCCACCTTTTTCCCTGTGCGGAGCAACTCCAACGCTTGTTGGAGCATTGCTTGCACGTCTCGTTCTGAGGTGGTGCATAATTCGGATAACAGGTGCTTGCCCTTTTTGTGATTCGGTACGGCGGCAAGTAAGCGATTCAGCGACTCAACCGCCTCAGAAGTATGTCCGAGTCGCGCTTGAGCAATGGCTTTGCCGTAATTGAGTTCTGGCGTGTTGGATGAGGATGCGATCGCCTTTTCCAAAAGGCTCAATGCCTCGATATTATTATTGGCGTTGAGGTGTGTGATCGCTTGCTGAATCACCCAATCATTAGTTACCGTCTGAGCTGCCTTTGAACTACCGCTAAACATCATTTTTTCTGTAAGATTATCAGCTTGGATATCGCGAGTTACCAAAGGCGGATGCCGAAGCGGAAAACTCATCGCTTCTGTAGGCAAATTTGCAAATTGGCTTTCGCCTTTAGTGTGGGTTGCTTCTGGACCAAAACCAATATTAGAAACTAAATTGATGTTCGGAAGAATGCTCAAGCCGTTATGGTTCCAGCAGGTAAATGTCCAAGCAAAATCCCACGTATCAAACCCCTCAAAGCCACTTTGAAAAATCCTTGACCAATGCGCAACCGCCTGATGGTCTTGTAGGATGTTCTCAAGTAGATTGCTATCTCTAAATTTTGGCCACCGTTTCATCTCCAGTTCGTACAGTTGCCATGCTCTTCGCCAACTTGCCCAACCCCATATATGGTTGTAGATGGAGAAGTAGTAGCTATATTCTGTACGTTTTTGTCCCAACTGAAAATTATTCCCTGAAATCGCCATTACCCGGTCGTCATGACGATATCGCTCTAGCAATTCCTCACAGAAGCGAAAGAATGTAGGATGGGGAAGGCAGTCATCTTCAAGAACAATTGCTTCCTCAACTAGCTCGAACACCCAGTTCAACCCGCTAGAAACCCGTTTTCTACAGCCTAAATTGATATCTGAATAATTCGTCAGAACTTCACAATCCCAGTCAACATGATCGATAATGGCTCGTGCTGCTGCACATTTTTCAGCTTCTCCCGGTCGGTCTGCACGCGGGCCATCAGCAACTACAAGCAACTTAGGAGGTTTTGCTTGACGGATTGCCTCAAATACTTTCGCTGTAGTATCGGGTCGCTTGAAGATCATCAAACAAACGGGAGTTTTTAAGTGCCATTTAGTCGGGTTTTCTAGTAAAGAAGTGCCTTGACTAGTTGAGGATTGGGCTGAAGCTGGACGACTTTCATACTTAGACTTTATTTCTTGAGGTGTAGGATTAATAATTTGAAAACATGACTTGCCCAAGCAAGATTGCTTCTCGCTTGGCAGTTCTAAACTCGACAAAAAATTGTCATTCTTAAAGAAAATAGACGTACAGTTTTTATAAGTATAGGAAGGGATAAGCCCATAAAAATCGATTCGCTTAAACCCTTTTGAACCCAAGAGGACTATTCCTTCGTTATGCCTTCTATCATCGGTATTATCAAAAACTATTAAACCATCATCCTTTAACCGACTAATTCCATATTCAACACATTTATTCCTATTAATTCCATCTATTACAATAACATCAAAGTATTTTTCTGGATATTCAATAATTTTAGCAGCATATTGATGTTCTTCTTCAATTAAATAGAGTTCTACATTAAAGGGTTGGCTTTCCCGAATGTAGCTAAACCAATTTGCATCATTTTCAACAGACACAACCTCCAACGCTCTTTCAGCAAACCAGAGAGTGGAGTTCCCGCTACCAAATTCAAATACTCGGAAATTTTTGCTTATCTTATTTTCAAGAAACTCTATAGCAGGGTAGGTATACCATGGCACAGGCTTGAATTCAGCATTTACAGGTTTTCCCATCCTTAAAGAATTGATCCATCCAGCTGATTCCAGATAGTTGATTCCTTCAGGTAAATGGGCAGAAACTTCCATCCAATCCACAGACAAAATAATACTGTGTGCTAGAGTTATGCCAAGACCCGAAACAGCTAGTTCTGGATGTTCTGCAATAACAGTTCTATAGAGTTCTGCGGCTTCCCTAAATCTTCCTTGATTCCAAAAAAGTTGTGCTCTTTCTAGTTTGTCTAATTCTCGATTTATTCCAGACATCAAGCTATCCTAAGTGTTCCTTGAGAAATTTATGAATAGTTTTTTAGTACTCAACAGACGGATGAGAAGAATAAGGGAGATAAAGTCAAATTTTGCTTGACCTTATTAGAGCCTATATTCAGTAAATCTTTTACTCCTTGGTTGCCACTTTATTTACTAGAGGTTTCAGGGCGATCGCTCGCCTCACCGCCGTTACCTGTCCGCTGCTTTATCTCAGCTAACAGAGCTTTGTAATCTGCCCGATCAGGATTTAGCTTAACCAACTTCTCCATCGGTTCGACAGCTCCCTCTAAATCATTCATCTGGAGTCGAGCTTGCACCAGTCCTTCCAGCGCTGCTTGATTATCTGGCTCCCGTTGTAAGACTACTTCATAACCCCGTTCTTGGGCTTCTAGTTGCGAATTTATTACAGCTGCTGCTGTTGCGGGATTGTCTTTTGGTTCTTGGAAGGCGCTAGTATACAGCCCAACCATTCCAATCACTGTAGAGCCAGCAAAAGCGATGCCAGACAAGATGATGAGAATTCGCTGAATGGGTTTCGGGGATGTATTCTGCTCCATGTTCTTCTCTAAACTTATGTCAAGTTGTTGGTTAATGAGCTTTGCTGCTTTCTAGATAGCTGAGGCTTCGTGAAACAGCTAGTTTTAAGTTACCCAGTCCATTGCATTTAGCGATCGCCCCCTCTCAAACTTTTCCCCAAGTAGCTAGGTAGGCGCTAACATGAGCGAGAGGTGTGATGCTAGCCGTGCGATCGCGCCTCGCTGAACACTTGACTGCTCAGTAGTCGAGCCATGCGTGTATGCTCTCACAGTTCCGTCCACCCCTAAATCAATCGATAATAGCGTCTCTTGTTGCTCTACTATGTATTGGGAGCGTTGGGGCACTACAACTACCCCAACTGAACCGCCTGCGCCATCGAGCAAAAACTGCTTCCTTAGAGACTCTCCAGCAAGAGGTAGAGTCAGAGCGAGTACGCCTCAATCTACTTGAGAAAATTCCTGCATTTGGTTTTGATAATCTCCTGTCCGATTGGGTATATCTAAATTTCCTACAGTACTTCGGTGATGATGAAGCTCGTGAGGTGACAGGCTATGGACTCAGTCCAGAGTATTTTGAAATTATAGTAGACCGCGATCCACATTTCTTAGGCATTTACACAGGTCTTTCTACCAGTATTGCTCTCTACGCAGCGATGCCAGAAAAGTCAATCGCCCTAATGGAGAAGGGATTAAAGTCCATGTCTCCCAAGGTTCCGCCCCAGTCTTACTATGTTTGGCGTCAGAAGGCGATTGATGAATTATTGTTTTTGGGTAATGCCCAAGCCGCAAGACAATCCTTTGAGAAGGCAGCCGAGTGGGCAAGTACGTATCCCGATGAAGAAAGTCAGATGATAGCCGCACTTTCTCGTCAAACTGCTGCATTTCTTGCCCGTAACCCCGAAAGCAAGTTAGCTCAAGTGACAACTTGGGCAATGGTTTTAAACTCTGCGACTGGCGATCGCGCTCGTCAAATTGCCATCAGTCGGATTGAGGAACTGGGTGGAAAAGTCATTGTTACACCGGAAGGAAGGGTGCAGATTCAGTTACCACAGAGCGATTGAGATGTAATGCAGGCTCGCCCCCTTAGCTAAATCATCTGATGTGCTACTATGCCCAGACTAAAGCCAGTTAGGGAAAAAACAGCAAGAATCCCAAAGGCTTGCCATTCCCTGTAGCCCGCCGTTTGAAGATCTAACCTAACCAATGCACCTGCTGCTATCAGAACCACGATACGGATAAAAATCCGGAATGCACAAAGGATGATAACGGCGACAAAAGCGGCGAAAATCACTGACATAAAAGCTCTAACATCCGATTGCAGCCAACTGGTGTAAAAGCTTTTCATCAATGTCAAAGGCGCCGTCAATACTAAAGCAATTAGCAGGGTATAAACTGCTCCTACCCCCCAGACTATCCAAGAGAAATCTGTTGCCGATATTAACCAGCCAAAGACAGCATAGGTAAACACGAGGAGCAACAGTGAAATCCAAGGTAGTTTCTTCACAAACAACATCGAGCTAGGCAAGTCATGTGTGGGTAAGGGTTCCTGAACACCAGTCTAAACCTCAGTTTAAATGAACTCATCGTTTTTACAGTTCTCTTGAATGTGATCAGATTCACAAGTAAGACTGATCGAAATCGCAATCCCTAAGGGGTGATTCCGCAATACTAAGTAACGACTGAACTCTAGCCGAGTCATCAATAGGGAACACACTACCAGCCGACAGTTCTTCCGTAAAGACTGTCGGTTTTTTGTATCGACAAAAAGTTGACTCCTAAAGAGTCAGGAGTCAAGAGTCAGAAAAGTAGAAAGTAGTTTATTTTACAGAACTTTTCCTTTTTTGGGGCTTTCTTGAATCCAGTGCGGACAAATCCTTCTTCTGACTCTCAACTCCTGAATTCTTACTTTACCTCAAATGAAAACGTACAAACATCCAAATCAGGACATGGCTTGAATGATGTAATCAAAGTAGGGAGCTGCTGCACTAGCATCCTCCTTACTGAGCAGGCTCACAGACGCTTCTTTTAAGCAGCGGATTGATTCAGCCATGCCTGCGACTGGCACGCCGAGGGAGTTGTACATTTCTCGCACCCCGATCAGACCGATTTTTTCAATGGGTTCCTTATCACCGGAAAGGACACCATAGGTAATCAATCGCAGATACCAACCGTAGTCGCGTAAGCACAGCGCCCGTTGACGCTCTCCGTAGGCATTGCCACCGGGAGAGATAAAGTCAGGGCGCTTCTGCCAAAGCTGCTTGCTGGCTTCCTGGACAATCTTTTTTTCATTTTCTGCTAGCGTGGAAACAATCCGCATCCGCTGTTCGCCCGTTTTTAAAAACTCATTGATCGCTTTGAGTTCGCCGGAGCTGGGATACCGGAGTTCGTCGTCTGCTTTAAGAATGACTTGGCTAACTACACTCATCTTAATCGGGTTAACTCTAGGTAACATTTGTAGTTTAACGACTCCGGGTAACACAAATAAAGGGAGATAAATCCTGTGTCTACAACTCAGCTGCCTGATAGTGCAGATACGAGAATCGACGAACCCGCTTCAGCTCTGTGGCAACAAGGTCAATTGGTCGAGATGACGATCGCAGACCTGAACGATACAGGCGAAGGCGTTGGGCGCTTGGAAGGTCGGGTGGTTTTTGTTCCAGATACGGTACCGGGCGATCGCGTTTTGGTGCGCCTGTTACATGTCAAATCTAACTATGCGATCGCAAAGCTTCACCAACTGTTAGAAAAGTCTCCCCATCGCATCCGACCCAGTTGTATCGTGGCGGATAAGTGCGGTGGCTGTCAGTGGCAGCATATTGATTACAACTACCAGCTAGATGTGAAACAGAATCTAGTGGTTCAAGCCTTGGAACGCATTGGCGGATTCACCTCACCCCCCGTCGCCCCGACCCTAAGCGCGGACTCTTCCCTAACCTACCGCAACAAAGCCACCTATCCCCTGAAACGGTCGGCAACGGGTCAAGTTCAGGCAGGTTATTACCAAAAAGGAAGCCATCAGCTCATTAATTTAAATCAATGCCCCGTACAAGATTCGCGCTTGAACCCGCTTCTAGCCGAAATTAAGCAGGATATCCAGCAGCTAGGATGGTCAGTCTATAACGAACAGCGTCACCAAGGGCGGTTGCGTCACCTATCGCTGCGGATTGGACGCCGTACTGGCGAGATGCTGCTAACGTTAGTCACAACGGACTGGAACTTACAAAATCTCGACGTCCAAGCGCGAACGTGGATGAACCGCTATCCCAAACTCGTGGGCGTCTGTGTCAATCAAAACCCGCACCGCACGAATGTAATTTTTGGGCAGGAAACTCGTTGTGTTGTAGGTCAGCCCTATTTGCGCGAGGAGTTTGCCGATCTTCAGTTCCAACTGCGACCCGATACGTTTTTCCAGGTCAACACTGAGGCAGCAGAGGCTCTGTTAAATGTCATCGTAGAACAGCTAGTACTCAACGGTGATGAAGTATTAGTCGATGCCTACTGCGGCATTGGCACGTTCACTCTCCCACTGGCCAAACGGGTAGGCCAAGCGATTGGTTTGGAGGTGCAACCCACCTCAGTGGAGCAAGCCCAGCTCAATGCCCAGCTTAACAGTATTAGTAACGTCATTTTCCAGGCTGGAGCGGTGGAAACCTTGCTGCCTGAACTAGAGAGTGTACCAGATATCGTCTTGCTCGACCCACCGCGTAAGGGATGCGATCGCACCGTCATCGATACTCTTCTCCACGCTTTACCCAAACGCATCATCTACATTAGCTGCAAGCCAGCAACTCTAGCCCGTGACCTCAAACTTCTTTGCCAAACAGATGACTACCAGTTAACCCACGTTCAACCTGCTGATTTCTTTCCCCAAACGCCTCATGTTGAATGTGCCGCCTTTCTACTTCGTAAGGAGTAGGTATAACTTCTCAATACCACCGACCAACTCCAATTTAAGGCAACATGCTGGTGTTCAAAAGAGTGTTTTGATACAATGATATGTAAAGGTTGTTCTTTAGCCTGCGACAGAATAACCACCCCTCTAGAGGCAAGAAGTTGGCGCACTACACCGTTATCCGTCGAAAAGTGGATAGTAGCTGAAGCAATTTGACGGATAGGGTCGCCGATCTAGTCCAAACCAAAGATGTAAGGTTTCACAAGTTACGTGATCTCTGCTACCTGAGGAGGTCAAGATCGAGCGACTAAACAACTATTCATGCCTGAGCCGGAGAGCCTGGTTTAGGGCTGATTGAGCTTTTATGTAAAACACAGCAACGGCTGTGTGATCTATCAAGTCCACCCAATAATAAAGCTAGAGGTTTTCTGAGTGATTGCTATATCATTGCGTCCTACGGGACGCGAGTGGGGAACGATTAGCTTCGCTTCTACCCTCTATCTTTGCCCTATTCTTGACTTGCTTCTTGAACAGATTCCCCGTAAATGGCAACCGGAAATCCGGCTTGGATTGCAAGAAGCATTAGTGAATGCGGCAAAGCATGGCAATAAATTAGACCCCAGTAAGACGGTAGTGGTTCATTATTCAGTAGTCGGTGATGAGTATTGGTGGGTGATATCAGACGAAGGTTCGGGTTTTTCTCACGGATGCAGTCGGACTGATGCCTGTAGTTTGCCGACCGACGATTCAGAAACGGGTAGAGGCTTATGTCTCCTCCACCAAATTTTTGACCAAGTACATTGGAATCGTCAAGGAACAGAAGTTAGGCTCTGCAAACAGGTCAACAGTCCCTCTAGATTGCCCCTAATTCCCTGAACGGCCGCGATCCCCGTGAGTTGGGCAAGGAGGAGCAGAGATTGAACGGTCTAGCCATCCAGTTGCCTGGCGGAATCTGACGAGGGCTTCTTCTGGTTGTTCTTTTAGGAGAAAGACTAGGGCAGCAGCAGCTTGTTCGCTGGCTCGTGCGTTACGATTGGACTTCAATCGATGCCAATCATCGGGTCGGATGGTCAAACGCTCTGCCAGGGCTTGCGCCAGTTCAAGCGTACTCAATTCATCCAGGGGAGAGGTTTTGGTCAGTTGGATTGGTTCCGGCATGACTTTAGGTAAACTTGCATTTACTCATACTCTACTGTATCGACCATGCCCGAAGAACCGTCACAGGGAGCGCCTCCTGGTTCAGAGCCGAACCAGCCAGATTCAGGTGTAGACGAGTTCGAGCAAGCCTTATCAGACGTAGAGCAAAGTCTGCAAGCTCTCAAAGAACGTTACGCTCAGGTGCAACGCGATCGCCAACGACAAGCCGAACTTC
>JAIUYC010001011.1 GCA_020216575.1 Coleofasciculus sp. S288
AGGAACTTGAGGGTTCTCAACGAGTTGCAGGACGCGTCCATCCTCAGCAATGTTGGCAACACCAAAAGCACTGGGATTGGGAACGGAGCAGAGCAACACTAATGCATCCAGTTGTTTTGCTTTAAAGTGTTCTACAAACCGATGCAGATTGCTCTGAATTAGGTTGTCACCCAAATACATCACGAAGGGGGAGTCGCCTAAGAAAGGTTGGGCAATCTTGACGGCATGGGCAAGCCCTGCTGGTTTGTCTTGTAGAATGTAAGTAATCTTTGCTCCAAAGCGATCGCCATTGCCCGTCTTGGCTTTGACTTCCTCTCCCGTTTCTGGAGAAATGATAATGCCAATTTCCGTAATTCCTGCGGCAACAATGGCTTCAATTCCGTACCAAAGGATGGGTTTGTTAGCAACGGGAACAAGTTGCTTGGCACCCGTATAGGTTAAAGGACGTAAACGTGTTCCTTTACCGCCTGAGAGAATAAGTGCTTTCATGGGTTAAGATTAGTAAAGTTTGACTAGACAGACTATTAAGGTTGTTTAGCTTTTTAGCTACTCCATGAGATGCAGTTACGCAGTGCGATCAGTCTTTTTATACGATAAAATCTCCCTTAAAATAAGTATTGTTTGATTAACTGGCTACGCTCTCGAAAGACTGCCTCATCATTAAATCTTTTTCCGTTTTGTCCAGCTTCTGCAATTAACTGTGACAACCGCTGACGCTCTTTCGACAAGGTGACTAAAAGATTGCCCAGTTCTTTCCAATTTTTCAGGGGGGCGAACATACCACCACCGATATTTTTAACAAGATCCTCGGCATACTTGCTCTGATAGCCAATAATGGGTGTTCCGCAGATTAGAGCCTCAATCAGACAGCGGGGTGACTCTGGGGTGATATGAGTAAAGAGCATAAGGTGAGACTCACGTATCATCCGCAGCAAGTTATCTCGATTTTGTTCCCATCCCCTTAACTCAATACAAGAATTTAGATTCAATTTTGCAATTGTTGCTTTCATTTCATCTAACAAGCTTCCATGACCTAGCCAGGTTGCGTGTAGGTTAACACCCAAATCCCTAGCCCTGCCTATTGCTTTAATCCAATCTATCGGAGCTTTCATCGGCTCCATCCGTCCTGCATAACAGATGTGGATTGTAGGGTCATTAGCAACACGCTCAATCTTTTCAGAGAGTTCGATAGTGTTGATACAATCTGAAGGTTTGGTATGTATATCGTGAATTAGATGGTTGTTAGTAGAGAAGGGGCTATAAGCTGAATAGCAATCATAACCATGCCATAAACCCAAAGAGCAATTCTTGATAATCCTTTTATGATAGATAGCTATTAAAGGCGCTTCAATTCTTGCCTTGATTTGAGTTGTTAGTTTTGCTCCCTTAACAGATTGGAGAATAACCTCATGCTCAACACGATCAGTGTGAATAGCATACCGCCTACCCTGTTTGTGAGCCTCGAATGCAGCAACTGTAGACCAGTCACCGAATAGTCCGCCAAGCGCAAATTGAAGGTAATGGCAGCGAGAGATCAATTCTGCCAAAGATGCCCGTACCGAAGCATAACAGGAGAGGAATTTCAAGGGCGAGTAAGCCGATGGCAGCAAAACGAATTCGATGCGCTCTAAGTGTGCTAGCGTAGCTGTATCACGCCAATGCAGTGTTGTGTTCCGTTCAGTTAGTGGCTCAGGCAAGAACGGTGCAGCCACAACGATGGACTCAAAATTATCTGCCCATTGCTCTAAGCCATTGCAAGCCTGCGCTTCACAAAGTAGCTGGCAGCCATTCGTGCGAAAAGGAACAGGCAGAACAAGTAACATTCCTTTTTTCTGCTGCGTAAAGCTAGAGCCTAGGTTTCTAGAACCCGATATCAAGTCTGCACCCGCAACGTCCTTTTCCTTTCTAGTGTAGAGAAGAGGTGTCTCGCCGGAATGTCTCTTGAGAGTTTCGTGAGTTGCAGAAAAAGGGAGGAATGACCCTGGATTGGAGTTGACAGGAATAACCATAGTTTTGGTTTAATGCATTCCAGAGGAAGCTAACTACAATTTATTAATCGAAGAATAGTTTTTAAACACCTTAACTCCTCTGTTTGTCTCAGTGTTGGAGTAAAGCTCTAGAAGCATTCGTCTCAGCCCTTGCCGCCAATAAGAGGGATGAGTTCCTAAAACGGCGGATATTTTCTTATTAGAAAGTACTGAATAAGCGGGACGCGCCGCTGGTGTGGGATATTCAGGAGTAGAGATTGGCACGACCCTCTGCACTTTCAAAGGAAAGCCTAGCTGTTGAGCTTCCTCAAAGATGGCGACAGCAAAATCATACCAACTGATTGCACCACTATTCGTGAATTGATAAATACCTGTAGAGACAGGAGGCATCGTGTCTGAGGTGATAACTTGCCCCAATTGCTCGTCTACAAAGCGTAATGCGATCGCACTAATCGCTCGGGCAATGTCGTTAGTCCAAGAGGGTGCGCCGATCTGATCGACAACAACCCGCAGTTCGTCGCGCTCCGCCCCCAATCTGAGCATGGTTTTGACAAAGTTCCCCTTGCCGTAAGTGCCATAAACCCAGGCAGTTCTGAGAATAATGTGGCGATCGCAAGTTTTCCTGACTCCCTGTTCCCCTAAAAGCTTGGATTGACCATAAGCATTAATCGGGTTAGGAGTATCTTCCTCCGTGTAAGGAGTATTCTTCTTACCATCGAACACATAATCTGTGGAAACATGAATCAGGACTGCT
>JAIUYC010001012.1 GCA_020216575.1 Coleofasciculus sp. S288
GTAGGGATATTTTTAGGAGTATATCTCACCGTTCTCAAACTGGGGTTCGGTCAAGCGATTGGCGATCGACCTTTACTGATCTTGGCTGTAGTCTTAGTTTTGACAGGAGTCCAGCTATTTTGCTTTGGTCTATTGGGAGAGCTACTGATGCGCACGTACCACGAATCTCAAGGGCGACCCATTTATCGAGTGAGAGAAGTGGTTGAGTCAGATGCAAAGAATCTTATAAAAGAAACTTAAGTAATATAACTCGATCATAACCGTCAGGAATCAGCGTAGTGACTGGCAACGAGTGTCATACCGTCTGAATCGGCTGAACCTACTTTCATCAAGAGTTGGTGAGGCTTCATCAATTCTTCACCCCAATCAGTGCCAGACCAATTATTCTTTATTAAGGTTTAGTAAGTCGCTTTCCCAACACAGGTACAGCTCTAGCCAAACGTCACAGTTGGCGCATCAGACAAATATTGCCGCAGTTGAAGTGCTGTATTACTCTCCTACCTGACGTGCACTACCTCAGATTTATGGATGTACTGCTTTTCCATCGCACAATTTTAACAGGGATTGCCCTTCTCATACTTGCCCTGGCATTCCGCTGGCGTCATCAGATACAGCGAATAATTGTAAATTATTTTACGGAGGCGACGCATCCAGTAAACTTAGCGATATTTCGTATCGTATTATTCGGAACTCTCATCGCCTTTGTTGATATCCCTGAAGCCGTTTGGTTTAGTGAACTTCCTGAAGAATTAAGGTTTTTGCCAAAGGGTTTTGGTTGGGTATTTAATTATTTACCCATCAATCCGACCTTGGTACAGGTAACAGGTATCTTGCTGATTGTATTCTCCTTTACAGCAATGATTGGTCTGTTCACTCGTACCTCAGCCTGGTTGACTGTAATCTTCGGGTTCTACGTCCTAAGTATTTCGCAACTGTTTGGCAAGATTGATCACTATAATCACATGTTGTGGTTTCCTGCTATCTTGGCAGCAAGCCGATGTGGAGATGTTCTTTCAGTTGATGCCGTTTTAGCCGCCTGGAAACGAGCAGATCGAGGTGTTGTCGAACCCCCAAGTTCTTCACCAATTTACGCTCTCCCCATCCGTTTCGTATGGCTGTTAATGGGCATTATTTACTTCTTCCCCGGTGTCGCAAAATTGTGGGCGTCTGGGTTTCTGTGGGCTTTCAGTGACAACTTAAGATTTAGGCTGTATCAATCCTGGATAGATCGGGCAGACGGTTGGATGCCTTTTTTCAGGGTAGATAAGTATCCTGCCTTATATCAGCCAGCGGCTCTAGGAGCAATCCTTTTTGAGATATCGTTCATTTTCCTAATTTTCTTGCCAAGATGGAGAATGCTGGCGGTTGTGGGAGGGCTTTCGTTCCACACAATGACGAATTGGTTGATGCGGATTCCCTTCTGGACGCTGCGGAATTGTTACGTTGTCTTCTTTGATTGGAATGGTATTTTCAATCGGATTGGACGCTGGCTTTTCCCGAAAGAAATGTATGTTATTTACGACGGACAGTGTAAATTTTGCCGTCGAACGATCGCGTCTTTGAGAGTCTTCGATATTTTAGGGCGGTTGACATTTGTAAATGTATACGACCTACAAACCCTGAAAAAACACAATTTGAATTGGCTGGACTTCAATGCACTAGTCGCAGATATGCATGCCGTGGTGGACAAGAAGACGTGGCTCGGCTTCTCTGCCTATCGAGCATTCGCTCCCCGGATTCCTATCTTCTGGCCAATATTGCCTTTGCTTTACGTCTGGCCTGTTCCAAAAATTGGAAACCGCATCTATCGGAAAGTAGCAGCTTCGCGTACTTGTAATCGAGCCGAGCAACCATCGCCGAATGCAGCGGAATACAAACCGCGAGTTCGCACGCGAGCAGTAGTAACCGTTGGCATCATCCTGCTGGTGATGAATTTCTTCTATGGCATCAGGGGCAGGTATGATGCTTGGCCATTTTCGTGCTATCCAACATTTGGCAGGTTGGTAGGACCGACTAAAGAGAAACTCGAAGTCGTGGTGCTGAATTCAACAGGAGAAACCCTTCCCTTCGATCAAACAAAATTCCAGCAAACCTTCTCTTTCCATCGATTTACAGAGATGAGTAAGAGAATTTTAAAACTCCAGGAGGAAAATCCTGCCGAACTCAACCTTCGTCTCAGCGCTCTTTGGCAAGCCTTGGAGCAGCATGATTCGACCCTTAAATCAGTAGCCTCTGTCCAATTCTACGAGACGACTCTGATAACGATTCCCGAAAGATGGGACGAGAATCCCCTCAGTCGAAAGTTGTTGTATCAATTTAAACCACACGCGCTCTCGAATAGTACACCTTATAAGGCTGTAAATTAGTTACCGTCAGTGGAGCAACGCGACCAAACCTACCCGTATAGCCCTCTTTTTCGGGAGCCTGTCACCGCTGTCAGCCCTCACTCTAAATCCCTCTCCCAAGCTTGAAAGAGGGACTTTGAAGAGACTTGCTCCCTCTTTTTGTGTCTAGTTGTAGAGACGTTCCACCGGAACGTCTCTACTTGCATGGAGGGGCAAGATGCCCATCCCACAAGAGTTATATCAATTCTCTAAAATGCTGCTACACATCAATCTCCGCGTCCCCGCTTCTCCTTGTCCCCATGTCAATTATCTGTAGCAAACATTTAGGTAATCGATATTAGCAATTTAGGATATTACCCATCATTAGCAACTAAAATGACTATGCTTTTACTACT
>JAIUYC010001013.1 GCA_020216575.1 Coleofasciculus sp. S288
CCCTCAGCCGTCGCGACTTACCTGGCAGTTTACGCCCTGATTGGTCGGGGATTCGCTCAACGACAGCCCGCCTCCATCGCCCGAGCAAAGCAGATGCTGTTGCGACTGGGACGCCGCCAGGATGTCCATCTTGAGCAATCCGTGTGCGCTCTGCTATTAGGTCAGACCGAAGAAGCCAGCCGCGCCCTAGAACTCTCTCAAGAGTATGAACCCCTCGCCTTTATTCGTGAACATTCTCAGGGTGCACCTGACCTATTACCCGGACTGTGTCTGTACGGAGAGCGTTGGCTGCAAAAGTCAGTGTTTCCTCACTTTAGAGATTTGCGTCACCAGAAAGCTTCCTTGAAGGACTACTTTGCCGACGAACAGGTGCAGGCGTATCTAGAAACTTTGCCAATCGATTCACAAGGGGAAGTCAGCGACGAATGGGCGGTTGTGCAATCCCAGCAGAAAGCCGCCTACGCGACCGCAGCACCATCAAGAGGCTTTAACAATGAGGCATTTCGTCGGTCTGATTCCTACTCCGTTTCAGACGGAAGTGGAACCGTCTCCCGTGAAGCCCAACACCCCGCAGGAACTGCCCTACAGCATTCGGTTAGCGAATCAGCGGCTGTCGGGTCGAGCTGGGCGGCACAACGAGAGCCTGCCGCTGTCACCAGCAGTCGGGCGGCAACGGTAGGGGCTACGAGTGATCGCGCGGCATCATCCGTCTCAACCCTGCCTGCCACCCAACGGGTTCCTCGATCGCCAGCCTCAGGAGAATCAAGCGCTACAAGTCCGGCTCGTGAGCCTTCGGGGAAATCGTCCCGGCGATCGCGTCATTCCAGGCTAGGATCGGAGTCGTCGAAACCAGAAGCTATCCCCAAAGTGCCATCGAGTGCTGGAGACGGTTTAGATCGCGTACCGCCAGGTCGGCTGCAACGTTTTCCAGATAAGTCCAAATCTTCAACAAAAACCAAACGCCTAGTTTTACTGGTTGTTGGCGGTTTGCTTGGAGTAGGAATCCTTGGTTTCTTGCTGATTGCAGGGCTGAGTTGGCTTCAGAAAACGCTACAAAGTTTTTCAGCCCCAGCTTTAGAAGGAGAGCAACCCCTCGTGCAGTTAGCACAGCCTCCGATACCCATCCCCGAACCGGGGAGTCAGCTAGTTGCTCCATCGGGACCTCTGACTAAGGAAACAGCACTACAAGCGCTCCAAACTTGGTTGTCTACCAAGTCTCTTGCTCTTGGCAAAGACCATCAAGTAGAGCAACTGGAGAAAATCTTAGCCCCACCCGTTTTGTCTGTTTGGCGGCAACGGGCTGAAAGTGCCAAACAAGAAGGCTCGTATTGGCAGTACGAACACGACGTACTGGTGAACTCAGTTGATACCAGCGCAGCTAATCCCAATCGAGCGAGCGTAGATGCAGCCGTGAAGGAAATAGCACGTCTCTATCGGGGAGGTCAGTTGAATCAGGCTGAGTCTTACAATGAGAACCTACGTGTTCGGTATGACTTAGTCCGCAGAGATGGTCAGTGGTTCATTAGCGGCATGACGGTTGTGCGATAGTGGAATTAGGAATTGGTCATTGGTTATCGGTAATTGGTTACCAGCTTTGCACAACTGACAACTGACAACTCACAACGGACAACTGATTCATACTGATGACTGAAACTCTGTTTCATGCTTATACTCCCCTAGTTGTCTGGACTGGGTTGGGGCTACTGCTATTTCGGTTTGTCCCCAAAGCTTTGCCACGATTGTTGGGGCGGACGCTTTACTGGGTTGGAGTGCCACTGCAAATCCTAGCACTGGCGCGTCGGACAAACTTTTCTGAAGGGATGGGCTTGGCACTCATCGTTACAGTGACAGCCTTGTTGTTGGGGTTGACGCTTGCCTGGATAAGTTTACTGCTTTTTAAGCAACTGTTCAATAAACATTTAAAGAGAGACGTTCCAGTGGAACGTCTCTCTTGTTTTCAGGAGAAATCTTGGCAAGGGAGTTTTATCCTATCTTCAATTTTGGGAAATACTGGTTTTGTTGGATTGGCGATCGCACCCTTGTTAGTTAGCGATCGCGTGCTTAATCTGGTTGTGTTCTACAGCGTTGCTCAAAATATCATTGGCACTTACGGAATCGGTGTGTTTATCGCCAGTTACTTCGGGCATCAGCACGATGAGATTAATTGGTGGATTCAGATTCGAGATGTTTTAAGGGTGCCTTCGCTTTGGGCGTTTATTTTTGGCATTCTGACTCACTCAGTCGAACTACCTGCTGTTCTTGAATCAGGACTGCAAACCTCTTTGGGGCTTGTAATTGCCAGTGCTTTCCTGCTCATGGGTATTCGACTGGCACAAATCCAGGGATGGAAAAGTTTTCAGATGGCATTAATTCCTAGTTTGTTGAAAGTGGTGGTATTACCGAGCATTGTTGGAATCGGAACAACCCTCATCGGACTTCCACCAGATGCTCGACTGGCACTGGTTCTAATGTCGGGAATGCCTACCGCGTTTGCAGGGATAATTTTGGCGGAAGAGTATGATCTCAACCGAGAGTTAATCGCCAGCAGTATCGTCATGACTGTAGGGCTGCTACTACTAATCATTCCTCTTTGGCTTGTTTTATTGGATTAGCTCGATCTATACAAGGGCAAGATTAGTGTAAATCTGGTTCGTTGTAGATACGTTGCGAGTTGCTCTAATTTTCGCTCTGCTGCTATGCGTTCAGCGATTTAAAAAACCTTCTTTAATGTCTCTGAAAT
>JAIUYC010001014.1 GCA_020216575.1 Coleofasciculus sp. S288
TACAACATCAGTTGGACATTCCTGCCACAACACAACTAAATCTGCATCTGGGAGTTTGCGATCGCCATCTAAAACATTCTGCGTTGTCCGAGTCCGAACCACTTCTTTAACGATTGGCTCTCCCGTTCTACCATCCCTAAGGCGATAGAGATATTGCGTCAGCTGATCGCACACAGCATCATACTCAGAGGTTGCAACCACCCCCTCTCCTTCTCGTCCCTTTAAGTTAATGCGAATATGTCCTGCCGCGAAAGCTGGCAGCGCAAATGCTTTCATGCGAGACCAAACTGGCTGATACCACATAGCTGGCATCCAGTTCAATGGAGCTGACTGCTTTAATAGTTCGTAAGGAGAAACTAAATCGGACTGTGGATTAAAGTGTAAAAACTTATCAAATTTGCTAGGAGTCCATTTTTTCAGAAACCGCTTAATCGGATTAGGGTCATACTTAAGCTGCCAAACTTCTCCTGACCAACTTTTCCTTGTAGGATTAGTAATTGGTGGCGGGGGAGTAACTCCCAATTTACCGGGAGCAATGCCCAATTTTCCTGGGAAATTAAACCGATAAAGCAATTCTGGTAGAAACGTCATGCTAAACATGTCAGTGACGTTGTTCCCCATGCCATGAACAGCAAAAACTAACAGATAAGCATCATTTGGAGCATTAGCTAAAATCTCTCCCACTGCTTGATCCACGTTTTCAAAAACATCCAGCATGGGGTCACCCATAACCCTGTTTTCTTTCTCATAAGGGTAAAGGGGATGGTCAGGTTGACTTAGATGCCAGAAGTCATGGCTTGCCGAGTGAGTATCACCGAAAACTGTCAAAAACAAATCCCACGGTTCCTGCTTTAGCAAATCCCGGCAAATCGTCGAGCGAGTGGAAATGCTCGTCTTCAAAGCGCTCTGAATTCGGTTTAAATAAGGTTTATCCCACCAGTACCCATAATCTTGGTGGAGTACTGGGTTTTTTCCATATTGCTCAATCAAGCCCGGTAGAAGTTCAGGAGGTTGGGAATGGCTAGGTGTATGGGGTGCATGACCCCCCCAACCTAAAATTTGTATACCATTCACTCGCTCGGAAAGTGCTGATACAGGCACGTCAAAGGCTGCTACCCGGTAGTTGTCTCCAAGAGCATAGAATGGGGGATATTCTTTAAAATCGTAGGCTCCGTTAACCGTGTCGTGACTAATTTCATAGCTTCCTGCATGAAATTTTACTGGTCCCCAATACCCTGTTTTATTCGGCAAGCAACCTGTTGAAAACATCACCCACAGTCTCTCAGTTGCAGAAGTTTCTGTTGGAACGCCGCAGTAGTTGACGGTGTTGTTCAAACGACCATAGCTTCCTTCTTGTCGCAGTTGGCTAAGATTTTTGAGTCGCCCTTGAGACATCCATTTCTCAAGCAACACAGGATCGGCTGAATCCAGACCAATCGCAATTACAGGGAGGCTCATCGCTTTCTCCAGTGAAGAATTGATGTTTTCAAAAAATAAAAAGGACTGGCGAAGTTGTTCAAATGAAATTCCATTTCACAGGCAGCAATCAGGTCAGTTTTAACTTGCCCTCGATACTTGAACAGATGCAGGACGACTCTCCGTAAGCTACCTAACAGAATTTTGGTAGCAACAATTGGTTTTTGCCAGTTTTTTGCTTTAATCATGCGCAGCTGGCAAATACACAAACTAGAGCCACGAATCAGAGAAAGTAAATAATCTTTCTCTAATCGCCAGCCTGGTATTTGATGATAGGTATGCATGGTAGGGTTGTACCAAATTTCCCACCCCGATTTGTGCATATATAGTAACGGCTCGTAGTCATCCCCCTGCACCATTGAGCCATGGGCTTTACCGCCTAAAGTCGGTCGGCTGGGAACTGTTTTCAACCAGGCCTGTTTGCGAACCACTACGGCAGCAGCCGGAGGAAGACTCAAATTATCCGGATCGTAGAGATGGGGTTGAGTTCCGCGCTCCCTAATTGCCAGGAACGATTGTATTCTTTCAAAATTTTCAGGCGGGTTGACTTCAAAATCCCCATGAATTTGGCCACCATAAGCACCGGCTTTGGGATGCTCTTTACCAAAAGAATATGCTGTTGCCACCCAGTCCAGTGCAGGTAGATTGTCATCATCAAGGAAACCGATCCATTCACCTTTGGCTTCTAAAATAGCTCGCTGTCGGGCAAAGGCAGCCCCTTGTTCAGTTTCAAAGCAGTATCTTAACGGGTAGGTATCTGGCCAACTAGCTTGATACTCTCGGACAACTTTTTCTGTGTTATCCCTGCTGTTATTGTCAACAACAATAATTTCCCAGGAAAAATTTTCCGTATTAGTCTGCAAGCGCAGTCGCTGTAGAACCAGGGGTAAACGATTTTCCCCATTATATGTAGGAATTGCTACAGTAAAGTTAACCATGTGAGGCTTTGATAACTCCTACTTCAAAACCTAAATATCATCTGATTTTTCTCTAAAGCTCAGGCGTCGTCCACTAATTAATGTAGGTCGGTTTGCCGTAACCTTAGCAGCGCTCAATAACTTTTTTTCAAAAATTCCTGATTGGTGTTTATTTGTGCAAAATAAATATTGACATACTGACTTATAAAAAACAAGCTTATTTTTGCAAGCTTCATGAAAAAAATATGTTATTTCTAGTTCTTAATAAAAATTAAGTTTACCTTTCCCTTATCTTAGAAAGATGGTTTTTAATATAAATAAAACTTATTTATCCTGGGTGCTTATTT
>JAIUYC010001015.1 GCA_020216575.1 Coleofasciculus sp. S288
AGCCGTTTCAACTCGAAGAGGTATTAGCTCGTGTCGAGAATCAACTCAAACTTCGCCGATTGCAAGTGCAACTCCAAAAACAAAATCACCGCTTACAGGCAGCAGAGGTGGAACTTCGTAGAGCCTTAGAACACGAACAAGCCCTGAACCAACGGATTGAAGAATTGGCGGCACTGGAGGAACGCAACCGTATTGCCCGAGACATTCACGATTCTTTGGGACATGCACTAGTAGCGCTCAATGTCCAAATGGAAACTGCCCTAACCCTGTGGAAAGATTCCCCAGACCAAGCTTATGAGTTTTTGGTAGAGGCAAAACAACTGGGTTCCAACGCGCTGCAAGCCGTGCGCCAGTCCGTTTCCGAAATTCGCTCTGATCCGTTGCAAGGTCAGTTGTTAGAAAGAGCGATCGCCACCCTCGTTCAAGAATTTTATCGCACGACTGGAGTGCAGCCAGAATGCCAGATTCACCTCCCCAATCCCCTCTCCAACCCAGTGAGTACCGTTGTGTATCGCATTGTGCAGGAGGGGCTGACCAATATTTGCAAACATGCCAATGCAACAGCCGTCTCAATTGTGCTTCAGTCCGCCGACTCTGGGCTACTCCTCACCCTTCAAGATAACGGCAAGGGCTTTCGCGTCGATGCTAACCGCAGCGGATTCGGACTTCAGGGCATGCGAGAACGAATTGCAATGGTGGGCGGACATCTGGACATCATCAGCGAACCGGGGGCTGAGTGTCAGATTAAAGCCTTTTTTCCCAAACTTTGAAAATAGGTGTCAGGAGTTAGGTGTCGTAGGGGCGGGTTTAACCCAGATATATGTTTTTCCACAAATCAATCCAATAAACCCGCCGGTACAGGAGTCATATCACTTCCGTTTAGGTACTCATCGTTAAGAGTGAGGGGGAGAGAGAGAAAAATTAATAATGACTATGTAAACGGAAGCGATATTAGAAGAGAGTTATTTTCATCTTTCGTTGTGAGCGAAAGCTCATGGTATCTAACTTTAAATTTGATAAGAGTTCGCAATACGTTTGAGTTAAAATCACTATGATTCGGGTGCTGTTAGTTGAAGATCAAGAAATTGTCCGACGGGGTTTAAAAACGCTGTTAGAAATCAAACCTGATCTTCAGGTCGTTGGAGAAGCCGACAATGGACAACAGGCTATTGAATCGGTACAGAAGCTACATGCAACCACCACACTACCTGATGTGGTGCTGATGGACATTCGCATGCCTGTAATGGATGGTGTAACCGCAACTCAGCTAATCTGCCAGCAGTTTCCTGGCATAAAGATTCTGGTACTCACCACCTTTGATGATACGAAATACGTTTCCGAGGCGTTGCGCTTCGGGGCAAAGGGCTATCTGTTGAAAGATACGCCTTCCGAGGAACTGGCAGAAGCAATCCGTTCCATTCACCGGGGCTACACTCAGTTTGGACCGGGAATCCTGGAAAAAATGATGGCTGCAGTACCAGCAAGTGAGCCAGAACAGCCAGAAGAACTCCCATCTGGAATGGCAGCACTCACAGGTAGAGAACGGCAAGTGCTACGGATGATTGCTACAGGTGCTAGCAATCGCGAAATTGCCCAAGCACTCTTCCTTTCAGAGGGAACGGTGAGAAACCATATTTCTCGCATCCTAACTCGGTTGAATTTGCGCGATCGCACCCAAGCAGCGATCGTTGCCAATTCTTTTCTCTCTTGGTTAGAGGATGAATCACAGAAATCTTAGCTCACCAAGTCATCGACTCGTGACAAATGTAATGGTTGTTTCGTGACATTTATTCGATGTGGACAACCTTCTCGATTCGATACCTTATGAGTATCGAATCAAGGAGAACGAACCCATGCAACTCACTTATCGCGGTATCCCTTACGAACTCAACACGTCCAATGTCCCCGCTAGTGTAGGCAAAATTGTTGGTAGATACCGGGGAGCAATCTTGAGAACACAGGAGTGCACCATGAATCCAACACCTCGACCGTTCACCAACTTAAAGTATCGAGGAGCATACTATCAACCCGTTGGCGGGCGTCCCACCAGCACCACTCTAATCAGCGCGTTCTAGGCTTGTCTATAAACTCCGTGGGGGCAAAGCATCTAGTACTGCTACCTTGGAAGTCAAAAGTCAAAAGCTTTATTTTTAGACTTTTGAGCAAGTTTTCAGACGTTAGGTTCATTTCCGCCGTGATGTACTAGATAGAAGTTTCTCAAGACTTTAGCAAATGCTTCGTCTCTAACCCACGATTTCGACATGGAGGAATAACAATGACTGGGACAAAGTTACCTCTTCATCAAATCAAACACGCCTTCGCCACTACGTCGGCACTCGTTAGCTTAGTGAGCTATCCTGCATCAGTACTAGCTCAGCCTGTTGCGTCCACCAGTAACAGTTCTGATAAGATACCAATCAGCTTTAACCAACAGGCAGAAGATGGGTCAAGTCGAGGAAGACCCAGTCGAAGAGAGGGAACAGGCAGTCGTGGCGACTGTCCTCCCGTGGAAATACCGCTAACTGCCCTAGTACCTGCTGGTAACGTGGGGTTAACACTCGAAAAACATCCAACCTTCTGGTTTTATGTACCCTATAGTCCCGGTGACACTGCCTCTGGAGAGTTTGTGTTGCAGGATGAGGCCAATAACGATGTCTACCGAACCTCATTAACCTTACCTAGAGAACCCGGTGTTGTCAGCTTCAGCCTCCCATCCGCTACACCTCTGGAGATG
>JAIUYC010001016.1 GCA_020216575.1 Coleofasciculus sp. S288
TGGCAACATTTACAAAAGAAACCGTCATCAATTTAGGATTTTTAATCATTCATCATCCCAATTTTTTAGTGTTTGACTACGAATATATTTTTACTCCTGAACCCGAATACATCTTTACAGAGTGAGAAAAACGAACATCACCTGTTTATTCCTGCCAGCAGCCATCCTAGAATAGCGATGCTGACAGCAGCTACAGCAATCACCACCAAGAGTAATCCTCCCAACAACAGGGCGAGAAAAAACCAATCCGTCTTTGGCTTCGCTTGACGAGGAATATCCAAATGTTCTTCTACTAGCGTTACATTTTTGGCATTAGCCTTCCAGCTGGCATCAACGACATCTCCCAGCACGGGTACAGAACCAAGTACTGTCTCAAAAAGAATATTACTCACCATTTTCACTAAAGTGGCTCGCGGTAGACCCAATCGTGCGGCTTCCAGCACAATATAAGCTGAGAGGGCGGCTCCCAAAAAATCACCGCCCCCTGGCAACAACCCTAGAAGAGGATCGAGACCAATCCGATAAGGCGTCCCTGGAACGGGAATTGCGTTATCTAGTACATAGCTCAATCGGCGCAACCGCCTGAGGGTTGATGTTTTAGGATCGATTGCTGGACGAGAGGACGGATGAGGAAGTTGGGACATTGGAATTTGAAAACGGGGACTGGGGTTAGGTGGTAGGTGATAGGTAGTATGGGAGGGGAGTGCTCTTCTTTTTTGCGATCGCACCCCATAAAGCCTAACCTGAAAATAGACACTCCAGACGCTCCGGACGCGGAGAGATATTTTTATTCTTTCGTTGTGGGAATCGCCCCTGAAAGTCTAACTTGGAGTTTTCTTTACTCTACACCAAAGCAAATAACCTCTATCCACAGGCATGGAGTTACAAAGAGCGAGACAGGCCTAATTGGGTTGAATAGCTGACAGGGTAACAAAAATGGCTAAAATGCAGACATGATCGAGTTCATAGAACGCCGTGCGAATAGAGGATTCGCTCCATAAACCAGGGATTCCTGAGCGGATAAGTGGATAAGTATAAAAACTTAGTAGAGCAACGTTGTCCAGCCGACTCCTCGGCAACGCTTGTGAAGGACAGCCGCAAGACATTCCTTATCATGTGAACATAGAGCTATGCGACCTGATTTGCAGGGTTTGGTGGTTACAGAGGACTATCTAACAGATTTAATTGGTGAAAACCCTAATCGCGTTAGATATTTTTTTTCGGCAGAAAAACCCAAAGAACCTGGTGATTTTGTAATTAAGCTAGGGATGGCTCTAATTCGATGGGTGAATTTTAAATCAGTTAGAACACTGGTTAAAGAAGTTGATAAATACAATACAGTGATTAAAGCTGTTGATATCAACGACCAACTCGAAGACGCGGGCAACCCTGGAGTTGGGTTAAGCGATCGCGAAAAAGTGATTCAAGCTCTTACCGTAATGAAAGCTGATCTAGAGCGTGCCTTGAAGACAGAGCGAATTCTTCGAGAGAATAAGAAATTTATCGATAAAAATCCTCAGTTGTTCACAACGAATTTGACGGCTTTAACAGCACTGCAAGTTAGCGATCGCGCCAGTGAATACGGACGGGTACTCGATCAGGCGTTGCAGGTTGCCGTAGGCGTGCAAGAGGAAATGAGAAAATTACAGAATCGGCGTTAGAGAGAGCATGGGGAGAGAGGGAGAATTTGACGGGTAGATTATTTCTGGCAAAAGCGAATAGCATGAAGATAGCTTGGTTTGGAGTCAGCGCTTTAACACTGAAGCGCGACTGCGAACGGTAAAGGCGATCGCTCTTTCTCTACCTTGATAGGGGAGGCAAGAGGGGACTATAGTGCCACCCCTATAATCTTCGATTTGGGGATGGGTACACAGACGCCCTCAAGTTAATTTTAGAGACGCGCTGCTATCACACCCATGGCAATGCAAACGGACTTACAAGGATTGGAAATTACCAAGGGAGAATTGAAGCACTGTAGCGGTGTAAGCATCGATGCCGTTTTTATGCCACCAACTCTTCTGAAGTTTCTCTCTGAAATTACTAAAACGCTCCTCATCGTTCTCTTACTCTGTCTAAACGCTTTTGTTTTTGCTCAGTTGTTTCCTGAAAACCTATTGGTGCTAGTTGGTATTCATACCGTTGCTATCCTTGGTTTATGCGTTTACGATATTAAAAGGATTTATTTCAGTTATAAATATCAAAATCTAGCTAGGTTATTTGGCGATGTTAAGCGATATAATTCTGTTATTAAAGCCATTGATATCAACGACCAAATAGAAGCGGTTGGCAATCCTAACGTGCGCTTGAAAAATCGAAGCCAGGTGATCCAAGCTCTCAAGCTGGCCAGAGAGGATATAATTCGAGCATTGAAAACCGAACGAATCCTGCGGGAAAACGAACGATTTATCCAATTGAATACTGAGCTATTTAGTGCCAATTTAACGACTTTGACAACCTTGCAAGTGAGCGATGCAGCAAGCGAACATGGACGATTGCTCAACGAAGCTTTGCAGATTGTTGTAGATGTTCAAGAAGAAATGAGAAAGTTACAAAACCAGCGCTTTTAAAGGGGTTAGTACAGTTTGGCGGAAATAAAGCACTAACTTAAACCCTGAACTGTTGAAATAATTGATGCATAGCCAACTAAGCTGTCACGCTTTTAAATTGCTTATTGAGACAGACGGGGGGACGCGGGGAGGGGGAGACACCCGGAGGGTTTGACGGCTTGTTTCCT
>JAIUYC010000012.1 GCA_020216575.1 Coleofasciculus sp. S288
GGCTTCGCCAACACTGAGTCCCGCCCAACGCCGTACCGGCTCGGTTGTTGTGATTAACGTTCCAGCACCCGTGGTTGTGTCAATTTGGATGACTTGACCATCACGTCCTAAGTTGAAGAAGTTGCCCGTCACGCCGTACAGAACATCACCAAGGAATTCCATGCTGGTGAGATTGGGATATCCGGTATCTCCAAGGATGTTAATCGCACCACTATAGAGGTCACAGGTTGCCAGACGTTTCTTTTTGTCGTATCCGATGAGAGTAATGTAGGCTCTGCCATTGCGATCGAAGGTAACTTCGCCACAGTTGTCGTCTTGGCACTTCACCGTCACCGCAACTGTACCTTTACCCGTCTTAAGATCGATCGCAATCAGTTGTTTAGCTGCCAAAGCATAGAGGGTTTGACGCTGGCGATTGTATGCTAAGCCGGTTACAGCAAATCCAATATCACCAATTACGGTGGATTCGCCCGTTTCGGGGTCAATTTCTATGAGCTGCATGGTTTGACCACCGTCTTTGCGATCGAGTCCATACAGGTGGGAACCGACACAAGCAATATCAAAGACTTCGGTTGCGATCGCGCCGATTAAAGTGGCTTTACCCGTGGATAAGTCTAAACGATAGAGATTGCTGAGTTTATTATCAACATAATCTTGAACGTAAACTGCTCCAGAAGGGGGGACAGGTTGAGGCGATGGCTCTGGTTTTGGAGGAGTGATTATCTCAGTGGATTCCTCCTTGTGATCTTGCGGAACTTGAACAGTGTTGATCGGACAAGCTGGACTTGCGTCTATTTCTTCAACCTTTCTGACTCTCCGAATGATGACAATTTCCTCTTCTCGCCTAACAATGGTGCGTATGGGAGCTACGCAGATAATATCCCTGTCAGGGTCGCGCCCAAAACTATCAAAACTTAATGTTTCTATGTTTAAAGGCGTCATAACTTGTGTTTGTTTATCAGTCATCGTTCCACCTTTGTAATTAGTGAATGCTCTAAACGTGTAAAAAACAAAGTTAGTCGAATCTCAAGAGTTCGACTTCTAGCCATCCTTAATCATCTATGAGATTGGCTTTTTTTATGAACAGCAAGCGTGATGAGTGAAGGGAAGAATCTCCGAATTAGACCTCGTTGCTTTCTAAGTACTCCTCTCTTCCTGACGCAATAGAACAGTTTCCCAAATCAAGTAAGTTCGCTAAACTGCTTCGTAAATACTGATCCCTGCCCAGCGACCTAGGGGATTAGTCATCGTTACTAAAGTTCCAGCACCTGTGGTTGTATCAATTCGGATCAACTGGCCGTCTCGTCCTAAGTTAAAGAAGTTGCCCGTCACTCCATATAGAACGTCACCGATAAATTCCATGCTGGTGAGATTGGGATATCCAATATCGCCAATGGGGGTGACAGTACCCCTATCTAAATCGCAGGTTGCTAGAAGCTTTTTTCTGTCATACCCGATGAGGGTGATATAAGCGTTGCCATTGCGATCAAAGGCAACTTCGCCACAGTTGTAGTCTCGATTCGCTACAGTCACCACAGGCGTACCTTTACCGGTCTTGATATCAATGGCAATAAGGTGTTTAGCCGCTGAGGCATAGAGGGTATTATTCTGGCGGTTGTAGGTTAGGCCAACAACCGCCAAGCCAGTATCACCAATGACTGTTGCTTTGCCAGTAGCCGAGTCAATTTTTATGAGCTGCATGGTTTGACCCCCATCTTTGCGATCAAGTCCATACAGTTGGGAACCTACAAAAGCAATATCGGTAACTTCGGTTGCGATCGCGCTGATGAAAGTGGCTTCACCCGTTGATAAGTCTAGAGTATAAAGATTGCTTAGTTCGTGAGAAACGCAATCTTGGACGCAAACTGTCCCAGAACGAAGGACAACTTTGTCGGTGACAGCTTGCCCTCCTATTTCAGATGTAACTTTGGCATGTTCTTTTAAATTCACTGGAGGGATGGTTGCCTGTTGTTGATTACGACCAGGAATGCCTTCCTTCCCTCCAAGGATTTCGGAGTCTTGCTCAATTGGCTTATTTAGCTGACTCGGTTGAGATAAGTCTATAACCCTACCGCGCTTTTTTTTTCCTCCACTTGACTATCTTGTTGATATCCTCCAACTTGAACTGTGTTAATGGGGCAGGCTGGACTTGCGTCTACTTCTTCAACCTTTCTGACCTTCCGAATCAGTACGATTTCCTCTTCACGTCTGACAATTGTACGGACTGGAGCCACGCATACAATACGCTCAGTAGTCGGCGCATAGTTCTCAATTAGATCCCAGGTTAAGGACTCTGGAGTAAAGACTAATTGACCGTTTTTGGAGTTTTGCTCGTTCATGGTGGAAAAATTATCTTTATTCAATCCGATGTAGTAGCAAGTTGCACTCAAGGGTAGTACATTTCTCTCACACTGCATCCCTGCTTTTCAAAGCTACTATTAAATACAACTTGCTATAGGATGTTATCTTAGGTCATTCAGTTGGCTCTGGCAAGAGCAATATTATTATTTTTTTTTACTTTTAGAGCCATATGTCCACCCATTCTTAACAAAAAAAAGTAGGAAAAGTAGGAAAAGTAGGAAAAGTAGGAAATAAGAATTGACGGGTAAAGAAAACATTAACGTACAAGGGAAGCATGTAGCTAAATAATTTTATTTCTAGGTAGATTAACTATGCCCTGTCACAAGCCAGTTAAGATGTCCACAAAATATATGACATGAAATTTCCCCCTCTTCATGCAAAAATTCCAGAGTCAGAGTGGGGCTTTGAACCATACCCTACGCGAGGATGTAGAGCAGTTTGCCCGCGAACATGGCTTGCGCGTTCGCCAGATTGTCAGGACTTACGCAAATTTCCTATTGAACCGCCATTAGTAGGGGCGAATGGCCATTCGCCCCTACTATATTTGGTATCTATAGCGATTCTTGTATCAGTGAGGTCTATCTAACTTTTTTGCCTATTCCCAATTCCCCATTCCCAATTCCCTCTCAACCCAGAACTTTGTACCTCATCCACCTGAGAACCGCTATATTCTCATTTGGGTCAACGATTGACACAGATCAGGGCAAGGGCGGGTTTATCAATATCTAGGAGGGAAAACTAAATTGTTGGGAAACCCGCCCCTACAAAATGTGACATTCAAAAAACCAAAATGTTAAGCCTAGAAACTTTTTCTGGGCAGCATTACGGTAAACTTCGTGCCTGCTCCCACTTCACTATCAACAACAATCTCACCGCCGCACAAATCTACACACTTTTGAACAATTGATAATCCCAATCCAGTTCCTCCAATCGTCCCCACATTACTGGCTCGACTAAAGGACTTAAACAATTTCTGTTGGTCTTCAACAGGGATACCAATTCCCTGATCAAGACAAGAAAAAATGACTCGTGTTTTTTCTAAAATAAGATGGAGAGAAACGGTTCCTCCATCGGGAGAGTACTTAATAGCGTTGTCGATAAGATTGGTACAAATTTGCCGGAGCAACTTTACGTCTCCTAAGACCTCTCCGTCTTCACCAGAACTAGTAAAAATCAAATCATGTTTATCCCCAACGACTAATTGTTGTTCGTCGATTATTTCCTGGAAAAAGGTTACCAAATCCAGAGGAACTGGTTTGCACTCCAGCTTTTCAAATTCAGCTTGGTTAAGAAATAGCACATCATTGACCAAGTTGGTCATGTGTTTGACTGTATCTCGGATACGCTGAAAATGTTTGAGTTGCTTAGCTTCATCCCATTTATGGCGGTAATTTTCCAGCAGTTCCGCAGAAGAGGCAATCGTTGTCAAGGGAGTGCGGTACTCATGGGAAACTGTTGTAATAATCCGCGATTTGAGTTCACTGAGTTCTTTTTCTTGAGCTAAGGCTACAGCGAGTGCCTCTTTAGCCTGTTGAAGTTCAGCCGTGCGTTCCAGTACCCGTTGTTCAAGTAACTCTGCCTGCTGTTTGAGTTCTATGCGTAGTTGCTGCCGTTCACAGGCATAGCGAATGGCTCGGGTTAGCTGACGAGCATTGAATAAACCTTTAATCAGGTAATCTTGTGCACCTTCTGATAGCGCCGTTACCGCTAATTCCTCATCGTCCAGACCACTGAGAATAATAATTGGCACAGCCGGGAATTGGGCATAAAGCTGGCGGAACGTGTCTAGTCCGCATTCATCGGGTAACGATAGGTCGCACAGGACAAGATCAATTTCCCCTTCCTTCAGGCGTTCCAAGCCCGTTCCAAGACTGTCAGCGCTTTCAAGTGCTACCTCAAAATGTTTGCTCTTTGCCAGGTATTCCTGGATTAGGTCAATATCCTGGATGTCATCTTCAATGAGCAAAATTTTCTTAGGATAGTCTTGCATAATCACCATCAATTCTATTCAGGAGGAAGTTGCACTACGGTAAACCAGAACTCTTCTATCGAGTTGACAATCTTGGCAAACTGTTTCAAACCGATGGGTTTAGTAACGTAGCAGTTAGCGCCCAATTTGTAGCTTTCTAAAATGTCTATTTCAGCATCACTGGTCGTCAGGATGACAACAGGAATGGAATTGAAACACTCATCACTTTTGATGGTAGAGAGAACTTCTCGTCCAGAGAGACCAGGAAGGTTGAGATCCAGCACAATTAAGTTAGGTCGAACGACATCTGCATATTGTCCTTCTCGGTGCAAATAAGCGAGTGCCTCTTCCCCGTCGTTGACCACCCTGAGATTGATATTCAACTTGGATTTTGCCAGCGCTGTTTGCGTTAGGTCTACATCTCCAGGGTCATCTTCAATTAACAACACTTCAAAGGATAAATTTGACATACCAGTTCAGTTATTCAATGTTTGAACCTTCGTGTGATGATTGATTAACTCACTAGTTTACTAGCATATGGAAACGTGAAATAGAAGGTTGTACCCTTACGCTCTTCTGATTCCACCCAAATCTGTCCGCCATGACGTTCCACAATTTTTCGACAAATTGCTAAACCAATGCCCGTGCCTGGATACTTACTCCGACTATGCAGTCGTTGAAAAATTACAAAAATTCTCTCCAAGTATTGAGGTTTGATGCCAATGCCATTGTCTTGGATGCTAAACAGCCATTGGTCGTGCTTTAATTGAGCTTGAATCAGAATTTCTGGAGGCGCTTCACCCCGGAATTTCAGCGCATTGGCAATCAGGTTTTGGTACAGTTGCACCATCTGGTGGAAATTTGCGTCAATTGTAGGCAGTGGCTTCAGAGTAATCTTGGCGTTGGTCTCTGAAATGGTTAAACTTAAATCCGTCAGAATCCGATTCACCACAGATTCTAAATTGACAGGTTCTTTTGTCAAATCCCCTTTACCCACCCGCGAGTAGGTTAACAAGTCTGAAATCAGCGCCTGCATTCTCTCTGCACCATCAGTGATGTAAGCCATGTATTTGTCGGCTGTGGCATCTAGCTGTCCCTGGTAGTCTTCTGCCAGTAATTCCGTGTAACTTTTAATTTTCCGCAGTGGCTCTCGCAAGTCGTGGGAGGCAACGTAGGCAAATTGCTCTAGCTCACTGTTAGAGCGAACGAGTTCGGCATTGGCTTCCTTTAATTTTTCATCTGCCTCCTTACGCTGAGTAATGTTTTCGGTAAAAATGACAAGCCCACCAACTTCACCGATACTGTTGCGCCAAGGATGGATTTCTCTGCGCTCCCAGTTTTCAGTCCCATCCGCACGCAGGAAGTAATCTTCTTCAAACTTTGCCGTTATTCCAGCAAGACAGCGTTGGTGAACTGCCTGCCAGCGATCGGCAATTTCTGGAAATACTTCGTAGTGAGAGCGACCGATGATATCTTGCTCACCAAGGTGGTAATCCTCTAGCCAGCGTTGACTGGTGGCTAGATAGCGCATCTGGCGGTCAAACATTGCTACGGCAAGGGGAACGTTCTCTATAAAGAGGCGAAGGAGTGCTTCACGCTCGGCAAGTGTGGCATTGACTTGTTCTAGTTCGGCTGTCCTTTGACGCACCCGTTGTTCCAATTCCTCATTCGCGTAACGTAGCGCCTTCTCAGCCTGCTTGAGGTAGGTAATATCCCGAGAAAAGCCCACCAACCCTTCGATGTTGCCTTGGGCGTCGCGGTAGGCAGTCTTGGTGGTGAGATAGGTTCGCCACTCACCGTCGATCGCGAGTGTTTCTTCGTAGGTTTCGGCTTGACCAGAAGCAAAAATTCTTTCGTCGTCTGCTTTGACTTTGGTAGTCGCTTCTGGCGGAAACAACAGGCAACTATCTCGTCCAACGATTTCGTCAATCGATTTGTTGAACAGAGCTGCTCCAGGAACATTCATAAATCGGTAGCGACCCTGCAAGTCTCTGACAAAAATGGGGTTAGGGTTAGAGTTGATGATCGTTTCCAGGAGGTTGTAATTGTCCTGCAAGGCTGCCTCTGTCTCTTGTAGAGCGTTAATCTTAGCCGATAGTGCTTGGTTTGCCGCCTGCAAAGCCGTTGTACGCTCCTCAACCCGGTGTTCTAAGTGTTCGTTCATTTGTTGCAATCCTGCCTGTGCCTGCTGGCGTTGGGCGATTTCATGACTAATCGCACGGTAGAGCCAGTAAAACACAACGATGTTGAAAAGGATTCCCATTGAGAAGACAAGGTTTTGCGTAATGCTAGCCGTTTGCTGCTGCTTAACCCGCTGTTCTAATAGTTCAGTTTCCTCATTCTCCATCTCGCGGAGTACTTGGCGGATACGAGTCATGATTTCTGTTCCACGACTCGTCTTGACTCCAATACGCGCTGCTCCAAATCCCTCATCTTTTCGCAGTTCTATGACTTGCGAGAGTGCTGCCAACCTTTCTGCAATTAGGGGTTTAAGGGTGTAAAGTAGCTGCTGTTGATCAGCGTTATCCGCTATTAAGGTCTGAAGTTCCTGAATGTGTTGATTAACTGAGCCAATACTACGGTCATAAACTTCTAAATAACTTTCTTGTCCGGTGATTAGGTAGCCTCGTTGTCCCGTCTCAGCCTCTGTAAGTTCAGCATGGGTTGATTCAAGTTTTTGCAGCACTTGGTGGGTATGACTCACCCACTTGGTGGTTTGTTGATGCTTGAGCGAACTCCAATAGGAGAGTGCATTGATGCCAACTAGAACTGCCGAGGCTATGCCAAATCCGGCTAAAGTTTGCTTCTCAATCGATAATTTCATGAAACGTGTTTTTAGATGAGTTGTAAAATGTCTCGGTTGAGCAGATGACAATGTTTCGGCAAAATTGTCCTATTCTGATTGACAGTACTTAGAAAGCAGAACGCGATCGCGTTCATCCATTGCATTAAGCTTTTGGTCAATCAGCTTCACAGCCATAGGCGACGGGGTAGCGTGTCCGTTCTCCCATCGGCTTACAGTGGGATAGGCTACTCCTAGGGAAGCCGCAAACTCCTCTTGGGTCAGTCCCATTAACTGTCGGAGTTCGCGAATCAGCTTGCCAATTTCCGGTTGACGCATTACGTAAGCGTTTTTCTTCTCATCTGACATTTGCTCGCATGTTCGATATATCATTTGCTATACAGTAATGTGCGAGAGGCAGAACTCGAATTCGTATATTTACGGAAAAGTTTCTTCCAAACCTAATGATTGGTTCAGAAGAAACACGGTTGCAATTTCAAAGAACCTCTTCTGAGAATTTATAGCGGTTCTCAATCTAGTGAGGCACAGAGTTGCTAGTGCAGCGTGGCGGAAATAACTATCCAGTTGAAAAAGGTTCAAAAGCTTACTGTACAAGCTTTCTTTCCTTCTGCCCGATTGGTGAGCTTGTCGAACCACTGCCTTGGAGTCTTCTGCCTCCTTGCACTAGTTTTAGGGCATAGGTCATAGGGCATCGGGCATAGTAAATGCAATTAGGGTGTACCTCACCCCTCCCTTGAAACGCTATATCCTTTTTATATAACTTCTATCCAAGGTATGGAGTTAATGATTAAGACAGACTGCGATCGCAAATACATTAGAATCTTAAATAGAGAAGATATATATAAAGATACCCGTGCAGCGAAGCGCCAACTGGGTCAACTATCTGGACGGGAGAGATGGTTGAAAGCAGATGTGAATCCTTAAAGAAGGTGGTGTGGAAGCCGCTGTAATAAGAACTGTGGGAGGAAATGCCACCGTTCATAGTTCATGGAAAGGCTAGGAACTATGAACGGTGGCATTTGCGGAGCATGGTGCGTTAGCCGCAAAGCCCTTCCCCTTCGGGAAGGGTACGTCCGAATCCCCCGTATGCGATAGCGGGGGAGAGGACTCAATACTGATAAGATTGACTTGATCGTTCATTGCAATTTGTAGTCAGAAGAACGTTTTTCAGTGACACAAAACAGTATGACTCGTCGGCAAGGTCTGCGTATTCCAGCTATTTTGTTCAGTTTAGTTCTGTCCTTGATGGCTGGTGCATGGATGTTTGGGGCGAGTGCGACCCCTGTTCTAGCTGTAGATTACAACAAAGAGAATTTAGTGGGTGAAGATTTCTCAGGGCGCGATCTAACGGATGCGAGCTTTACCAAGGCTAATCTCCGCAGCAGTAACTTTAGTCATTCAGATTTGGATGGCGTCAGCTTCTTTGCCGCCAATCTAGAATCCGCCAACTTCGAGGGAGCAAACTTATCCAACGCGACGTTAGACACCGCTCGTCTAACTCGTGCCAACTTAAAGGATGCTGTCCTTGAGGGAGCATTTGCCTTCAATGCCAAGTTCGAGGGGGCGATGATTGAAGGAGCTGATTTCACGGACATTCTGATCCGTGAGGATGCACGAAAAAAACTCTGTGAAGTGGCTAGCGGTACTAATCCCACGACTGGGCGCGATACCCGCGATACTCTATTTTGTGACTGACAAGGTGGTAGGGGCTAGATGACACCTCTTAACTTAGATTAAGCTGATGTGTATCTAGTATGCATGCCTATTCCAGACAGGCAAGATGCCTGTCCTACGTTTCAATCCGACAAACTATAGCAATTCTCAGTTAACTGGGATACACCTAGATTCACGATTCGTAAGTGAGTCTAAATGAATTGTGAAACTTGGGGGGTCAAGAAGTCAGAAGTCGTACAGACGCGACATGTCGCGTCTGTAAAGGAGTCAGGAGGAGAAAATCTTTGAGCTAATTTTAAGTATTAGACAAGACGATAATCCTATTTCACGACTGATTTAGACTGGCTATAGATGCGGATTTGGTATTACCAATTTGCTTTCTTAAAAGCGCGTTAACTTGCTGAGAGTTCTATGACATCTGAGAAGTTAGCTTGGCGTATTTGCTCTAATTCTTTGAGTTGTCGATCTGCTTCGTAGAACTCCTGCAAGTAGTACTGCTTAAGTTGAAAATCTGTTGTGGAGTCAAGCTTCTGCCATTGCTCTAGACAATAACGCCGATGATTTTCACACGCTATCATCTCTAGACAAGCGGCTGCTGCTCGAATGACTAGAGGGGTGCGGCTGATATCTTCCTGGCACTTCTCATCTAAATGAAATAGATGGGTCACTCGTGCCATTTTCTCAGGATATTGGATGCTGCGCTCTTGCAGAAGTGAGATGAGGGAGTCGGATGTCTGAGATGATGCTTCAAGGAAGAGACGCCCAGATGGGGAGACGCCCAGACGCGGAGAGTCTTTCTCCAACATCCCCGTGTCCCCGTGTCCCTGCGTCCCCGTGTCATCCAGTTGAACGATGGGTTGCAAGTCTAAAATTTGCTGCCACAAAAATCGGTGATGGGAGAGGCTAAACAGCAAATCCCGTGCTTCTAGGGCGTCGATAATGGCTTGCCGATATTCGGGACGGTGGAGGTAGATGCGTAAGAGTAAGGCTTCGGCTCGTTCGAGAAGGCTGCTGGCTGAACCAATGGATAAGTTGAACGATGGTTTAGGAGCATCTTTCGATTTGCTTTGTACGGGCGTGCTTGTATCTTTGGATGTACCTACTGACTTTTGGTTGTACGATCGCGTCTGGGATTTTTTGAACGGAACTGCTACTGGTTTCTTGAGTTGAGCCTGTAAATTGTCGATGAGTAGCGGGACGAGTTTCGTTTGCCCCTGACTGAGCAACTGAGCACAATGGTTGACATAATAAGTTAGCTGGTTAACGTTATCCAGTTGGTTAAGTAACTTCACCATCTTTTGGGCAACCTGCTGAAACTGGTCAGCTTGTTTGAGGTCATAACCAAGGAGGAGTTGGCTGAGAAGCCAATCCAGCCACAGGGGAGCGTCCTGTACCTGCTGTTGGTATTGTTGGGCAGCGTCGGAATGTCCGTTCAGAAATTCATCGGCGTCTTTGCCGTCGGGCAGGTTGAGTACTCGCAACTGAACTTGTCCGCCGTAGACTAGGGGGGCAATTTCTGCGATCGCTCGTTCCGAGGCTTGAGTTCCAGCTTTATCCGCATCGAAGTTGAGGACAATTTGCTTAGATTCGGTGTAACGAAGTATCAGCCGCACTTGCTCTGAACTCAGCGCTGTGCCTAGCGTGGCGACGACGTTTCTAATCCCGGCAGCATGAAGCGCGATCGCATCAAAATATCCTTCCACAACCACGGCTTGGTCAAGCTTTGCGATCGCATCCCGCGCTTTATCTAAGGCAAACAGGGTTTTGCCTTTGTCAAATAGCGGCGTTTCTGGTGAGTTGAGATACTTGGGTTGCTCATCCCCCAAGCTTCTGCCTCCAAAGCCAATTACCCGTCCTCGCTCATCATAGATCGGAATGATTAGGCGATCGCGAAAGCGATCATAATAGCCACCACCCGATTTCCGAGGCGCGATTAGCCCAGCTTGCTCCACCTGCTGCACTGGCTTACCTTTCTGTTGGACTAAGTATTTATAGAGGGTTTCCCAACCGGCTGGTGCATATCCTAACTGGAACTGCTGAATGGTTTCCTCTGATAGACGCCGAGTTGTGCGTAGATAGGTTAGCGCCTGCTGTCCTTGAGATGCCAAAAGAGCGTGTTGATAGAACGCGGTAGTCAGTGCCAGAATTTCGTACAGTTGCTCCCGCAATGACAACTCGCGCTGCAACGTGGCACGTTGTTCGGGTTCTAAGGTTTGCACCGGCACCTGATAGCGCCGTGCCAAATCGAGGACAACGTCACTGAAGGCACGCTTGCCCACTTCCATCAAGAACTTAATCGCATTCCCACCCGCATTACAACCGAAACAGTAGTAGATTTGCTTGCCAGGACTGACGCTGAAACTGGGCGTCTTTTCATCATGGAACGGACATAAGCCTACATAGTCCTTGCCGCGCTTGCGTAACACGACATGCTCTGAGACGACATCAACAATGTCAACTCGTTGCTTGACGTCTTCAATCGTGTCGGGATGCAGGCGGGGGATTTCCACTCGGAGGTAACCTAAGTCACTGTGATGTCATTTTGACATTTTCCCTGGGTTCGTTGCTGCACCTAACTAGCAGTAAAACTACAAACTCCTTATTCTGGATGGGGAATAAGCCAAAGAAGGAAAACGCAAGAAATGGGACGAATTTTCATTTCTGTGGGTGAGGGTAGCCCTGATGAAGTCCAACAGCTCATTTTGCTAAGGGCTTTGGTGACGGCGGAGTTGCGATCGCGGGGGTTTGAAGTCCTCGATGTGCCTGCGTATTTGGGTTTAAGGGAAACCATTCAATGGATTAATGTCCGCGCCCGTCCGGGTGATGTCGCCGTACAACTCGATACTAACGCTTCCCCCAATCCTTCCGCACGGGGAGCCAGCGCCTTTTATATTGCCTACAACATAGAGCGCCAGATTCAAGCCCAACGGTTGCTGCGATTACTGGTGGGACGCCTTCCCCAACTCCCCAACCGGGGGGCAAAGCCAGATACGGCAACGGGTTTTGGGGGGCTTGCCTTCAACCGGGATGTGATTATTCCGTCTCTATTGGTGGAGGTTGGTTTTTGGACGAATCCAAGCGATCGCTTTTTACTTCAGAATCGACGCAGCGATTTAGCGTTGGGACTCACCGATGGGATAGCTGCTTTCAGCCTTGCTGTGTCTGGCTACCCTATCGAAGATGACACCCCCTCTGTCTATCCCCCTCCCCGTATCAATGTCATGATCAACAATCGTTTCTACCCAGGAGAAGGCATCCTCGTTAATAACAAGTCCTACCTCCCCGCTAACTTAGCGAATCAACTGGGAACTGATTTAATCACTGCCCCCAATGTTCAGCGCATTCAATACGAAGGTGAAGTGTATGTTAGAGCTACTGACTTGCAGAAGTATAACATCGCCGTTAGCTGGGATAATCCCAGACAAACCGTGATTTTGCGTTCAATTGCGTGATATTACTTCTCGTGCTACTCTTGCGGGACAGCATGGTAACTTTAGTCCCATCAATCACCCTTAAGAGTGTAGATTATGATGATTGAGGTCTGAAGAGGTTGGGGCATAGCAACAGATGGGACGGATATTTATTTCTGCCGGTCACGGTGGTATTGAGAAAGGTGTTCGCGACCTAGGGGCGGTTGTTGCTGGCACGACTGAAGCTCAGGAGATGATTTTGCTGCGCGACCAAGTGGTGCCAGAATTGCGATCGCGAGGATTTGAAGTCCTCTCTGTTCCCGATGACCTAAGTTTGCTCGAAACGATTCAATGGATTAATGCTCGGGGGCGTCCTGGTGATGTGGCACTGGAAATCCATGCCGATGCCTATTCTAATCCCAGCGTTCGAGGAGCCTGTGCTTACTACATTGCTAACAATACCGAGCGAAAAAATCACGCTGAATTGTTGCTGTTCGCTCTAATCCGACGCCTTCCCCAACTGCCCAATCGAGGAACCAAACCCGACACATCTACAGGTGTTGGTCGTCTTGCTTTCAGCCGCGACACAACCATTCCCTCAATCTTTATGGAAGTTGGGTTTCTGACGAACCCAGACGACCGCTTTTTAATCCAGAATCGACGCCGCGAGATGGCTTTGGGTATTGCCGATGGACTTGCTGCTTGGAGTCGCGCGATATCCGGTACAGGCCCCAATGGAGCGGAACCCGTTTACCCCTCGATTAACATCAAAATCAATAACCAGGCCTATGGCGAGCAGGGCATTCTTATTAATAGCAATGCTTACATTCCCATTGACTTAGTAGATCGACTGGGAATTGATTTGACTAATGCTGCGAATGTACGTCGCGTCCAATATCGAGGGGTGGTATACGTAAAAGCGATTGAACTGCGGGACTATAA
>JAIUYC010001017.1 GCA_020216575.1 Coleofasciculus sp. S288
ACTCATTGAGGGTATGACATAGGCGCGTTTTGCTTGGCTTCAATTCCAAACCCATGTTGGACAACCATGTTTGTATGACCTGCTGGCATTTTTGTACTATCTCGATGTCTTCGTGTACTACCACAAAGTCATCGGCGTAGCGAATCAGTATTGGTGGTCTTTTGGACACCTTTTTCCCGTCTACTCTATAGGATTTTCGGGGAAAAACCTTTCTGATTAGTTCTTCCATACCGTGGAGGGCGATATTGGCTAGAAGCGGAGAAATGACCCCACCCTGCGGCGTTCCTTCTTCGGTCGGAAATAGCTTGTTTCCATCCATCACCCCGCTTTTTAACCAGGCACGAACTTGTCGGCGTATGGTGGGGAATGTATTTAGTTTTTCCAGCAGCGCTTCATGGTTGATGCGGTCAAAGCATTTTGCAATATCGGCATCTAACACGAAGTTAGCTTTTTTCGATATTGCAGAGAAAATTGCTCCAATTGCATCATGGATTGAGCGACCCGGTCGGAAGCCGTAGGAATTTGGCTCGAATCGAGCTTCCCATTCAGGTTCAAGTGCTAGCTTTACTAGAGCTTGTAAGGCTCTATCGTTCATCGTTGGAATCCCTAGAGGGCGTTTTTCCATTGTTCCAGGCTTAGGTATCCAAACCCTTCTCGTTGGCTTTGCCTTTCGGTTTATCCTCAGTTTGGTTACAAGTTCTTGCCGCTGTTTTGGGGTTAATGATTTCACCCCATCCACTCCGGCTGTTCTCTTGCCTTGGTTATCCTGAGTTACCTTGCGAACAGCTAAGCACTTTGCCGACCAAGACCGCATTAGTGTCTTTTGGAGTCTGCGTACTGTCTTGACATCTCCACGTTGAGAGGCTTTGTAAATTCGTTTTTGCAACTTAAATACAACTCGTTCCAGCTTGCGCCAGTTGAGCTGATTCCATTCCACCATCGGGGTTTCCCGTGTTTTAGACATTTCCATTGCTATTCTCGACTCTACATTCCGAATCACCGTGAGTCTGTCTGCATATCCTCGCCATTACAGCGAGGCATTGGCTTCTGACTCAATCCTTCCCTCTCATAGCATCCGGTTGGCACCTACTACAGGGTATCGACCACCCCTGAGAGCTTATGAGAGGGTTACTTCGTTCCCGACAATCATTTGTTTGAGTCTTTAGAGGCGATGCTATCCACCGGGTTTGTTGGGAGTGCTTACTGGTCAGGATACGAACTGCCAGCCCCGTTATCCTTTGCCTTTTGGCACCAGCCTATTAACCTACGTTGGCTGGGTCACTGTGACGATGGTTCAAACGCATCTTCAAGCCTAGGCTTTGCTCATAGACTCTTGCTAGACGGGATTCTCAGTTAGGTTCTGAGTTACCGCCGTTTTCACCCCGCTTCACCTCTAGGTTTGCCATATCTAGCTGTGGGGGTGCGCTGTTACCGCTTGCACCTACGGAGAGGGACTTATCTCTGGAGCTTTTGCTCCGTTTTCAGGATTGTTAAGTAATCCTTAAATTTGGCTCTTCCGTTATATTTCTTAACGTTATGCCAGATTCACCCTCATGATTGTCGAGTTGTCAAGGTTCAGATATAAACCAAGCAGCTAATCCCCTAAACCCTTACAGGGCTTAGTTTCTAGCTAACGAATCGCACCGTAACCCCAGTGTTGATTGATAGCAAAATATCCCGTATCTAGCTTGTCACCGACCCGTTGGAAATCTTTATTACAATCTCGATGAACAGTAATCTCACCGCCAATTTGAACCAAGGCTTCATGTTTTTCTGAGGTGCCGTGAATTCCTACCTTCCAAGCTTTATATTGACCGAACTTAATTCGTGCTGCTCCGTACTTCTGAGCGTAGTCGCTAATCGGTTTGTAGGTATACTTGCTTCCCGGTTCAGTTGTGCCTTCCCAATTGCCCACAATCGCCGGAACCCCATCAACAATCTGAATCACCATCCGACGGTCATTAAAGTGGTTGGGGGCATCATTGTTGAGGGAGCCATCTGCGTTCATGCCTTCGACGTAGACAATGTTATACTGTCGGATTCCCTGAAAAATCTGGTATTTTTTGAGCTGCATGTACTTGATGATGCGGCTGGCCAAATCATCACCCAGTTGGAGGGGAGGTTCTGGTAAATCCTCTGGCTTTGTTTCAATCAGCTTTTCAGCCGTGATGGGTCCGAGTATTGCTGGCTCGTTAATCTTCATTCGCGATTGAAATTTCTTCAGCGCTGCTGTAGAAATGGGACCAAACTTGCCGTCAGCAGGGGGTTCTAAAAGTCCTAAATCGATTAGCCGGGACTGAACCTGGAGACTTAGTTCTTTGTCAGCGGCAATCACGTCCATGCTATATTTCAGGTCTTTTCCGATAAAATCTTGTAGCTTCATAATCTATTGCAGTCGTTTTTATTTTGGATGGAGATGACTTCAGCATCTCGCTAGTCTAATCCGGAATTCCTCACGTTTTGCGATCGCGATCGCACTCGACTGCTGATTTTCTCACAAAAGAGGTGGCATGGAACCTTCTCCCCTTCAGGGGTGCAGGAGGAAGCGCCACTGAAGGAGTTCGTGGTTAAGGGGTAGTAGATAGTAGGATAATTTGTGCGCTCGCCAATAACATACCGCCTGCCCCCACCAACCACCAACTCCTAACCCCTAACGTGAATGCTATTTAGCAACACTTCCTGCTTCTGAGCACAAGACCAGGTTTATCTGGTGATTTTCCTGA
>JAIUYC010000013.1 GCA_020216575.1 Coleofasciculus sp. S288
CCAGACTACCAGTGGAACGAACAGCAAAAGAGCGAACTGAGGAAGGAACTCTATAGAGTCGTGCGTCCCCTCGTCGGTGCAAGTCGTATGATTAATGTCACCAACACCCTTTTGAAACTCCAGCGAGTATGAGATGCATAACTGAAGCAACTTGTCAAGAGACTGATAATTTGCGATCGCTGGTGCATCACTGGGCAAGCAAAATCGGCGTAAACGTGCAGCAAATTCACCTGCGCCCGATGAAAACCAAGTGGGCATCGATGTCCACCACTGGGCGCTTAACCCTGAATACGGACTTACTTACCCTACCGCAGGAGTTGGCAGAGTTTGTCATTGTTCACGAACTGGTGCATCTGCTAGTTCCCAATCACGGCAAGGTATTCAAAAGTTTCATGTACGCCTATCTTCCGGATTGGGAGGAACGAGAGCAACGGTTGCAGAGGGACTATGGAAAAACCATAAATACTAATTGTCAAGACGGATAGAGTTCAACTAAGCTTTTAGGATGTGGTGCGATCGTCGCACAAGGATTGCAGATTCTCACGGATAGTACTCGCTGATTGCACTACTCCATGCCCTGAAATAATGGAACAAGAGGAGTTGAAGATATTCACCTTATCGCCACCACCGTGCCACGTCTTGAATAGCACGAAAAGTCTCTGCCATTGTTTCCTGACCATCTAAGGCAAAGATAACTGGAACTAGTACTGCTAGATCTGACAGCAAGCTTTGGCGAGTGCGGAGAGACAGCAAGTGAAGCGTTTCTTGCCAGAGGGAAATAAGTTGAGCCTCTGGTATCTGTGACAAATAGGAAGCTAAAGCCCTTAGGGCATCGGCGCGATAGGACTCATCCTGAATCGCCCGTGCCGCCTCCAGGGCGATTGGCAACAAACTCTCTGGGAGTTTTGGCGCTAAGGCACTCAGGGCATCGGCGCGAGAGGACTCATCCTGAATCGCCCGTGCCGCCTCTAGGGCGATTGGCAACACATCTGGCAGTTTTTCCGCTAAGGCACTCAGGGCAAGGGCGCGACGGGACTCATCCTGAATCGCCCGTGACGCCTCTAGGGCGATTGGCAACACATCTGGCAGTTTTGGCGCTAAGGCACTCAGGGCATGGGCGCGATAGTACTCAGACTGAATCGCCCGTGCCGCCTCTAGGGCGATTGGCAACAAACTCTCTGGCAGTTTTTCCGCTAAGGCACTCAGGGCATGGACGCGATTGTACTCATCCTGAATCGCCCGTGCCGCCTCTAAGGCTGCTTGCAGTATCTTTTGTTCCAGAGGTGCGGGTAGATAATTCTCTAACTTTGTGAGTTGTGTAATGGCTTCTACTTTCTGCTGTGGGTCTGGAATCTGCAAGGCATAAGCCACTCCCTGTTCCGGAGTCCACACCTTTTTTCTCACCAGTGCCACCAATAGAGCAGGAGGAACATTTTTAGCCAGACTGTTAAGGGAGGCAATGCTTAAGGCATAGCGGCATTGCCAGCCAATGATTCTGCATATTGGGGTCTGAGCTGGATTGGCATCATCCGCTAGTTTCCAAGCACGGGAGACATCTTGCACGTAGCTTGCCGTTTGTCCTAGACGTTCCTGTGCCTCATACCAACCATTTCGACCGCTCTCGGCTGTCTCCTCCAGCAATTTGTGGATTTCCTCCACCCATCCGGCTTGCTCTAGGTGCCAAACCAAATTTTGGTGGATATAGCCATCATTGGGCAAGGTATGCCATTGCTGATTCTGGGTTTTCTTTCGATATTGTTCTAGCAATTTAGCCTGAGCAGTAGGAAGAGACAAGCCTAGCCCAGGCAAATCGCCCCTTCGTTTTGGTGTTCCGGGAGCCGTTAACAAGTTGCGTGCCAAGTCGTGCAGCAGGTCATGTAGGCGGAAGGTCAACGTACCATCCGATAGAGGGACACCAGGCAATAGCAGCGCTTTACTCCGCAGGTATCGCAATGTATCTCCGGCATCGCGCTCATCCATATCCCAGAGCGTTGCTGTCATCGCCTGAGTAATGGTGACATCCTCTGGTAAGACTCCCAGCCAGATGAAGTTCTGCCGCTCATCTTCTGATAATCGTTGCACGCTTAGGTTCAATGAGGCAGTTAAGCTGAGGGTTTTTAAATCTTTCTCATCAGTAGCATCTCTGGCTCCAGGTCGGTCAAATGTTTTTAACCGAGCAACCTCTTGCTTGATATCCTGCAACAGAACTGCCCAAGAAATGCCATCTGCTATCTGGGCAGACGCCAGTTCCAGTGCCAGGGGAAGATACCCAACGGCTTCGGCTAAAGCTTCGGCTGACTGACGTTCTGCATCTTGCAGCTCACGCCCTAGCTTCTTGGTCAGCAGTTCCATAGCCTGTTCTGGCTTCATCACATCCAGGCTATAGGTGCTGGCTCTGAGTGTATCCGCAATTGCTCCATCACGAGTTGTTACCAGCATCTGACAGCGAGAGTTACCTACCTGAAAATGTTGGGCATCCTTTGGATTCCAGGCATCGTCTACCACCAACAGCACAGCTTTGTTATCGAGCAGAGTGCGGAGATGGGCAGAGGTTGCCTCTACGCTAGTGGACTGGAAGTTATAGTCTCCCAGCGCTTTTACCCAACCACTTAGTAGAGAGAGAACATCAGGTTGTTGACCCAAAGTTGCCCAAAGAATGCCGTCAGAGAAATGATTTTTTACCGCTTCGTCATGCGCCAATGCTGCTGCCAGAGTAGATTTACCAATGGCTCCCAAACCATGAATGGCACTAACAACCAAAGTGCCAGCCGTTGACGATGAGGAGGTGAGGAGGCGCTTTTTCAGCTCCTGGCTGACTTCTGGGCGGTCTACAAAGTAAGTGGGCAGGGGCGGTGCTTGGAAAGGAATGCCAAGACGGGCAACAGGTTTTGGGGGAGAAAAAAGTTGTCCCCCTTGATTGTCTCGCCAGCGCAGGTACAGTACTGGACGATACCACTGGTTGCCCTCAGCCCCCATTGCCTCTCGTCCCTGGTTGACGGCTACAGTTAGAGAATCTTTCTGCCCCAAAGACCGATAAAATTGTTCGGCAAATTTAGTCGCTGCTTCAACACTGACTGAGTATTGCATCGCCACCACTGCCGGGACGCGATGACCAATTAAGTTTTGCGCCGTGCCATTAAAGACTGATTCCCCAGCGACTGCCATCCCCGATTGACAGGCACTCAGCACCACCAAAGCCACCCCACCCGTTTGATGAGTGCCGTCGCTCAAACGAGTCTGGTGTAGCAGCGTTCCCAATTCTTTGGCACTGATATAATCAGCTTCACCCTCCTCATCCTCAAACACCAGATATCCTTGAGGGTCAGGCAATGGAGCAAGACAAGCTTCTTTTTTACAGCGTTCGACCTTGATTCCCTTATGCATCGCACCGCACTGCTGACAGCGCTTGCCAAACAAACCATGCCCGTCAAAGTGCAGAACGTGGGGTGCTTCCTTGCCTCGGTTTTCGGTGAGATACGTTCTCAGTTCATTGAAGGTGGGATACTCCAGTTCCCTTAAGCTGATGTGTCCGGCATCGCTTGCCTTCTCCAGTCCTTTCCGAATCGCTTGCTGTTCTTGTTTGGAGAGCCGTTTGAGTCCCATTTGTGAGTCAAACGCTGCCGATGACACCAACAGCACATTCACCTGTTCGACTGGCGGTAACGAAGGCGGCGCGGTATCGTGGGCAATGTATCGAGAAAAACCGAGCTGGTGATGGAGTAAAAATCGCTGCCCATCATGCAGCAGTTCCCAAGGGTAATCGGCTAGACGCGATCGCTGTACTGCATCAGCTTCCAACTTTAACTGCACGAGCAGTTGGGTATTTTTTTCTTCGGCTTGGCGCAGTGAGGAATGTAAAGCCCTCTCGACCTTAGAACCGGGAGGAAACAGGGCGCGATAAAGTTCTTTGCCAATCTTGGCTGGATAATCGGGATGAAAGGTTGTCCGGTCAGCCGCCAAAATCTCAGCCGTAACCATCCACTCCTGTTCACCCTCTCCCACAAAGCTCTCTGAACGGAAGCTGGCACTTTCCAGAGTTTTGATGAGAGTGATGCGCCTATCTTGAGAATCGTCACAGAAAGGCAGCGATGACTCCGTTTCCCCCTCACCCGCTGGCGATTGGGTAACAATGACTTTGAACCGAGTGGCATCAATGGGTGAGAGGTATAACTCGAATAGTTCCATGAGTCGGCTGGCTTACGGCGCTCAGAAATCTTGGCTTAAGTTTTCGCTACCGCCTTTAAAAATTCCTTCAATACTTGTATCCACCAGTTCCTTCAAGCGTTCCGGATGGCGTTTTTTGTACAGACCCAAAAGAATTTCTTTGCTAACAATCGGAGAAAGCTTAACCTTCACTTTTTGTACATCATCCCGACTGCCTCCCCCACCTAAGTCTACGATGTAGATTTTTATTCCTCCCTTGGCTTCCTTCTTTACAGTTACTTGGAGTTCGAGTTCCACCTCATCCACACTCAACAGGGGGATGTCCGTCTCACCTTCTAGGGAGGGAGCAAGTAGTTCCCGCTTCACCTGCTCAATCAGTTCTGCCAGCCCGATGCTGTTTTCTTCTGCCACGCCGCAATTACTCCTGTATCGGTTGGTTAATTATCTAAAAGCTGAATTTCTGGAGCTTTTCAGGCACTTGACCCATGCTCTCCAGTTCTTTTATAGCCCAGCCAAATAGAGAGCGTCTTCCCCAGCAAAGGCGCAAATCAAGAGTTTCTGGGTCATTCATCTGCTTCAATACCGTAATTCGCAAACAGAGCAGAAACACTTATGTCCAGCGCTTTGACCAACTTTTCCATAGTCTCCAGCGAAGGGTTCAGTTCCCCTCTCTCAATATTAGAAATATAGGTACGGTGAAGCTCAGCCCGTTCGGCTAACTCCTCTTGAGATAAATCCAGTTCTCGCCGTCTGCGTCTTATCGCTTTTCCAAAGCGCTGTTTGATACTTAGTTGCTCGTTTTGACTCACTGCACAATCGTCAGAGAGTAAAGTGAGTGAGTCTACAGAGTACGAATAACATTTTGTGATATATAAATAACATTAGGTGATTTAGCTTCACTCAACATTTGGAAACTACTATGTCTCACCTGCCACCCCAGATACCGCCCTTCGGTCTACCAGAAGACATTCCCGAAACCCTACCTCAGCAGCAGTTTCAGCTCGGTGATTCAGTACGCTGGCGTCAAGTTCCTCACCCGGACTTTGGTCGCATCCTCGGCGTCATCTACACCCACTCTGCCAGTTGTATGGCGGCTGGACTGCATTACCTGGTTTTACTCGACGAGCAAAGTCCCTCCCGCCATATCACCAGCTACGACTTCGCCTTCGAGGAGGATATCGAACGACTCAATCAGTCATCTGCCGTTTGAGTCAGAGGTCATCATGTCTTCTGAACCAACACGTCAACAAGTCCTAGAGCTACACAATCAGATGTTTATGTCTCCCCAAGACTTCAGCTACCGTTGGGGATTAGGGTATGAACAATTAGCTCACATCTGCTGCCTTTCCAAATCAACCACTTACCACTGGCTCGGTGGACAAGCCAGCCGTCGTGAAGCGGGTTTACCCTACCAGAGAATCATGGCAGTCGCTGATGTCCTACTAGAAAACGCCGAACAGGTTTACCCCATGCTGGAGCGCTGGCAAACAAGGAGGCAGGAGCATTAAGAAACTAGTTTTTGCAAATTGACAAAACTTTTCCGATTGACCTTGACCTACATAAAAAGCAGGGAGTAGCTTGCCAACAGTAGTAGCAAGCCATCACCTGTTGAATGAACTCGATTAGCACCTTTGACATCACCAAATACCCCCTACTTGATATCCTCAAAGACATCAAGACAGGCAGAATCCAACTTCCCGATTTTCAGCGAGATTGGGTTTGGGATGACTCTCGCGTGCGTCGGCTCTTATCGAGCATCTCTCTTGCTTACCCCGTTGGTGCAGTTATGCTACTACAGCAAGAAAATTCTCAGCTCCGCTTCAAACCCCGCCCAGTCGATGGCGCTACTCTACAGCAGCCGCCTGCTCCCAACTTATTAATCCTCGACGGTCAGCAGCGTTTAACCACTCTGTTCATGGTGCTACTAGCTGAGCAACCCCTCCTAGTTAAAGGCTCAAAAAGTAACAAGATAAGCCGTCACTGGTACTACCTGGATATTGAAAAAGCTCTCGACTCCGATACCGACCGAATAGAAGCAATCGTCGCCTTACCCGAATCAAAAAAACTGCAAACCTTTAGCGGTGAGCTAATTGATGCTTCTACTCCACAACAAGAATTTTTCTCTGGACTGTTTCCTTTGTCAAAAGTATTCTCTTTCTCCTCTTGGAGAAGTGAGTACTCTCGATTATGGGACTACAGCACTACGAAGCTTAAACTCATCGATACTTTTGAGCAGGAAGTTCTCAAAAAGTTTGAGCATTATCAGATGCCAGTTATCCAACTGCGAGACTCTCTACCAAAAGACGCTGTTTGCCAGGTGTTTGAGGATACCAATACCTCTGGGTACGACCTCAATTATTTCGACCTAATGAGCGCTAGTTACTGCGCTGACAATTTCAGCTTGAGAGATGACTGGAAGCATAGAGAGCTTCACCTCAAGTCCTTGAAAGTACTAGGCAAGTTGAGGAATACTGATTTCCTGCAAGCCGTTACCTTAGTTGCCAGTTACAGCCGTCGAAAATCAGCTATCCGTGCGGGTGTGAATCGGGATAAAGTCCCTGCAATTAGCTGTCGGCGTTTGGATGTCCTCAAGCTGTCAACAGAAGAATATCAGACTTGGGCAGACTCGGTTACTAGAGGATTTGAGGAAGCCGCTCGGTTTTTGTACACTCAGAAAATCTTCGATGCGAATGACCTAGCTTACCCTATCCAATTAGTTGCTCTGGCAGCAATTTTAACGGTACTGGGAGAGCAATCAGATTCTGAACAGGTGCGTTCGAGATTAGGACATTGGCTGTGGTCGGGAATGCTTGGAGAAATGTATACCCGTGGACCTGAGACACAAGCGGCTCATGACGTACTGGAAGTGCCAATCTTCTTATTAGGCTCACTACTGCCCACTACCCTTACCTCTGCCGAGTGTTCAGCACAACGGCTGCTCAGTGTTAGGAAACGTTATGGTGCCGTGTTCCAAGGATTGACAGCTTTGTTACGGCGCGAAGGGGCAATTGATTGGAGTACGGGAGAAGAAATTAACGACGTGCTTTATTTTGAACAACAGGTTGAGTCACACCACATCTTCCCAGTGTCTTGGTGTAAACAGCAAGGTATTGACCCAAAAAAATACAACAGTTTAGTCAATCGCACACCCTTGAGCGCCAAAACGAACAAAAAAATTGGCGGCAAACCCCCTTCAGCTTACCTGAGACAGTTTGAAATGTCTGGGACATCACCGAGTAAGCTCAATGAGATGTTGCGCTCCCATGCCATTGACCCTAGTAGGCTACGTTGCGATGATTTCGAGGGATTTTTTGTAGCACGAACTCAAGCATTAATGGAGTTAATGGCTAAGGCAATGGGAAAGCGTTTCCCTGGTAAAGCCTTTGAGGGGTCTTGTTGGGAATACAAAAATGGCAATATCAATATAACTCATCAAACGATAACGCTCAATTAGTCAATAACCAGCAACGTCCTAGTGAAGCTTAGGCAGTATTTGTAACAAGGAAGCACAAATATAGATATGTCTATGTTTACGATTCAATGCCGTCTTTGCGCCAATGAGGAAACACGCCGCTCCTTTTGGAAATGGATGGAGAAATATACCCTTCTCATGAACGAACTACTAGAAAATATTGCCCAAAATCCACAGTTTCCGGAGTGGCAGAAAAAGGACAATATTTCTCGTGTTGAAGTGAGAGAAATCCTCAAGCCTCTTAAGGAAAGTTCTCGCTATGAGGGACTGCCTGGACGATTCTACACTTCTGCTGAACTGATATCTTGCGGCATCTATAAATCTTGGTTAGCGTTAAACAAACGACGAAAGCTTCAAGCCATTGGTAAAGAACGTTGGATAAAGGCAGTAGAAAGTGAATTTGAATTGTCAGCAACTACTGAGTTTAATTCCGACGAAATTCGCTCTGAGGCTCACCGCATCCTGGAAAAAGAAACCCAGGAGTTGAAGAAGAAAGAGCGCAACCCAAAAGAACTAATAGCAATTCTCTTAAACAGACATGAAAAGACGGAACATTCTTTAAGCCGTCGTGCAATTAATCATCTGCTTATCAATAACCTTCAAATCAATGAGGAAGAACTGAATCTCGACAAGCTCTCCGAGCGTCTTGATAAGAAAAAAGTAGAGGTTAGGCGACTCAAAGAGCAACTAATTAGCCAACTGCCGAAGGGGAGAGATTCAACCAGACAGCAATATTTGCAAATTCTCGACCACATAAGTGTTAGTGTTCTTCCAGAATTAAGCGATGACCCCCAGAAGTTAGAAGCAGAGCTAGATAAATTAACTATTCAGCAACAACTTCCTCTGTTCAACGAATTGCCTTACCCAATTCGATTCGATAGTTCTAGAGACTTGTACTGGTCTATTCAGTCTCAAAGTCCATCAAATCCTTCTGAGAATGGAAGTCATCAACAGTTGCCAAAGAATGAGAAGCCTCAGACCAAGCATGACCAGCGAGCTAAGGACAGAATTTGCGTCGAATTCAAGGGAACCAAAGATTACATCTTCAAGATTCAGTGCGATCGCCGTCAGCTCCCCCTATTTCAGCAGTTTTTGACTGATTATCAAACTTATACTCAATTGCCTGAAGAAGAACGTTTCTCAGAAGCGCTGTTTGCTCTACGTTCTGCTCGGCTAATTTGGCGCAAGGATGATGACAGTAGACACAGTAGTAAGAAGAAAAGAACGACCGACAAGCAAGAAGACCAACTCAAACCTTGGAATACTCATCGCCTTTACCTTCATTGCACTGTAGACAGGCGACGGCTCACAGCAGAGGGAACTGAGCAAGTGCGAGAGGAAAAGAAGAGGGAAGTTATTAAAAAACTTAAAGGTCGAGACCGACTTGAGGAAGCACAGCTACAGGAATTAGGGCTGACGAAAAATCAGATTAGTGACGTTAAACGCAAGCGCTCTACACTCAATCGACTGAAAAATTATTCCCCGCCACCACGTCCCAGAGTTCCGCTTTATCAGGGACAGCCTCACATTGTCGTTGGAGTCAGTTTTAGCCGTCATCAACCTGTAGCCATTGCCGTTGTAGATGTCGCCAAAGCAGAAGTTTTGGAGTGCCAGAGTGCCAAGGAACTCTTGAACAGGGGAGAAGCCCAATATATCTGGAGAAATGGACAGAAGGAACCTTTGAGCAAAAATGGAAGCGAAAGGCGGCATCCCAATGGAGGCAAGCTCCTCATCCGCAAAAGAAAGCGGGTGCGATTCAAACCCTATCGCCTGGTTGAGCAACTGCATCGACGGCATCAGCAACATCCTCCACGAAGGGCTGAGCAACAAAAACAAAACTGCTACACAAACAACAACTCAGACTCAAATCTAGGACTCTACGTTGACCGACTCATCGCTGCTAAAATCGTCGAACTTGCCCTCAAGCGCAAAGCCGGAACCATTGCCATCCCTCAACTCGAAGGCATTCGTGAAAGTGTGGAAAGCGACATTCGAGCGCAAGCAGAGCGTCTGTTTCCCAATGAGAAGGAACGCCAGAAGGAATATGCCAAGCATTATCGAGCCAGCTTCCATCGTTGGAGCTATGCGAGGCTATCCGAGTGCATCAGGGAATGCGCCAAAAGAGAGGGTATAGCCGTTGTTGAAAGTAAACAATCCTCTCAAGGAGATTTGGAGCAAAAAGCCATAGCGATTGCTCTATCTTCCTACAATGTCAAAACTTCATGATTTAAGTCATCTAGTATTTGTACCTTGACAAGATAATATTTATTCAATAGCGCGTCTCGTTCCCCGTGAACAGATGATAAGTGTCGGGGCAGTTTAATTGCTTTCCGCCCTTGGTAGTTGTCCGCGTCTCTCCAATCTGTAGAGAAGAGAGACACGTCGGGAGCAGAGCTTGCTCTGTAATCGACGTTCCTTCTACGAAACTCTTTCGTAGATATGGTGCAGGGTCGCGCCTAGCATCAGGGAGCTATGTTTTTATAACCTTGGTTTAGAGCCTCTGGTTATAAGGATACAGGTTTACGTGTTGTGGCAGCTACCGAATCGCCTTCGAGCAGGAAGGACCTTCCCAATCTATTTTTTGACGGGTCAAAGTGGGGGCAAAATCCCTGGGTTGCCGTCAAAAGTTCAAAACCCTTGTCTGGTCTCTGTTTGAGGCTTTTACAAAATCAGCGTTCTCCTCGGGGAAAGAGCTGAAATGAGCAATTGAAAATCAGCCGACAGAAACGTATTTGTCAGCTTGTGTAGATAAGGGTTTCAGCGGGCGCGGTTTCATCGACCCTCCCGCCTTTGGGTGGGTTGAAAGTAGATTTTTCGGCTCTGATTGGGGGGGTCACCAGGAGTTTCATCGACCCTCCCGCCTTTGGGTGGGTTGAAAGATATCAAATCACTGCATTACAAGCAGCGAGAATGGAGTTTCATCGACCCTCCCGCCTTTGGGTGGGTTGAAAGCATTCTCAATAACATAGGGCTTGCCAGTTGCGATACTGTTTCATCGACCCTCCCGCCTTTGGGTGGGTTGAAAGACAAAAAAGCCGCCCCTCGAAAGGGACGGCCTATGTTTTCATCAACCCTCCCGCTTGTAGGTGGGTTGAAATTTTTTACAGTCTTTAAGGTTCTGCTATATGGATTAGGAAGGTTGAAAGGCAGCAATACGGGATGCTCTACGCTCTCTAATCAGTAATCCCGTTTCCATACTAATGTATTGCTCTTGGCACTAAGTCTTTAAACTGGCTGACGTGGCTATCGTGACACTAAGTGTTTAAAACTGGATCGAGAACCCTCAAGTCAGTTTTCTCCTTTAGAAAGTCCTTCTGTCTATAATGAAGGGGAATCGGCTGGAAGCCAGATAGCCAGTATCTTTCAATATCGTCTAGCTTCCTGAAGAGGAGACATTTCGTGAGATTTCAGGACACTAAGTGTTTAAAACTGACAAATATCTCTTTAATGGACATTAATGGACAGGACACATAAAATAAAACTAAAAGACTCGGAGTTCACGCCGATCGCAAGCATCCCGTATTGCTGCTACCTTCCGGTCCTGACAAGGTTTGGGCGTTGCGACCGCATGAATCCGAGTCTTCTACATCATAGCATTACTTGAGTAAGGCTTGTGGGTTCCCAAAGAAATATGCTCGCATCCCCTATTACTCGACAAGGATGCACCATTCATGGAGTTTGTACTTGACGCAGTTGTTTTTCACCAGAGGGTCTTGCTCCACAATCACTTTTGCCGCTTCCAGCGAATTCGCCTCGAACAGCAGCATTCCGCCTCCTCTCTCTGCCCAATAACCCGTTTTGGCTCGGTATCCTTTGGCAATCAAGTCTTGAACATAAGCTTTGTGAGCGAGTACGTGTCGATCAAAGGTCGGTTTATCGACGATACCTTCTTCAATCTTTACAAACCAGGGCATTTGTGTTTTTTCTTGTAAATGTTCTAGAGCTAAAGTACTCTCAATCTTAGGGTTGAGTGGCAATAATCCGAATGGCATGGTTCGCGATCGCAATTCTTTGGACAAATCCCAACGTCTTTTTTTCATCGCTCTCCTGCCGCCGCAGGAAATTCAAGACTACGCCAAGGAGATTAAGGAGTACTTTGCTCAAAATTACGATAGCCGACACGCTCAGAAGTCGCCGCCCCACATCACCCTGCAACCCCCTTTTGAGTGGCAACTCGATAACCTACCCGCCTTGGAACAATGCTTGAAAGCGTTTGCTGACACTCGGTTGCCGATACCAATAACTCTAAAAGGGTTTGGTGCTTTTGTTCCTCGTGTCATCTACATCAACGTCCTTAAGACACCAGAACTACTCGATTTGCAAAACGATTTGATGGCATACGTGGAGGCATCATTAGGAATTGTTGACCCAGTCTCTAAAAAGCGTCCCTTTGCTCCCCACATGACTGTTGCCTTTAAAGACTTGACCAAGCAGAACTTCCGCGCTGCGTGGCCAGAATTTCAGCACCGAGAATTGGAGTTTGAATTTACAGCATCTCATCTAACGCTGCTCATGCACGAGGGTAGATGCTGGAATGTCAACTCAGAATTTCCCTTTTTGGAGCAACCCAGCTAACCTCTTCATTTAATCAAGGATGTTGAAACCCGCGCCGACGGGTTTTGTTTTTATAGCTGCGGTTTCAACCGCCAAGCTGACCTTAAGTTGACACGAATAGTCCCAGACTGGCAGGAGCGGCTAAGAGAATTTGTAGATCAACTCATCTCAGACCTACCCAAAATTCAATACCCTATGTCATAAAGGAAAATCCCTAATGCAGAGTCACAACCTTTGATTGAAATTAATTGGGTCGCTGGATAATCTTTTCCAGAACCCGCCGCTTGGCTTTGGGGTCAATGCCAATTAGGCGAACGTACTCGCTAGTATGCTCGCCTAAGCTTTCTGCCAAAGCAATAATAGCAGCCGAGGCATCATTGGTGTGTAAGGATTCGCCGCTTTGCCATGCATTGTTCCGGACTCGCCGTTCATTGGCATACTCGATGCCAAGGCGGCAACCTTGAGCTAAAAGTTCGCGGATTTGCTCCTGGGTTTCTAGATCCAAAGGTGTATTTGGCACCGATGCGTTGTGCATCCCAGAATCCTTTAACCCATTGGAACCGTTATTACTCGTTGGCTGGTTCACTATCTCATCACGAGCGATCGCGGTTCTACCATCTTGAGATAGAGAGGCCGGACGAGTAGCCTCAACTGGCTTTGGCTCAGTCTGCCGCAGAGCTTGATTGTACTCCCTAGAGAGCCGCATCTCGTCTACCCTCCTCTGCTCGCCGAGTAACAGGTTGCCAAACTCGATTAAGCGAGACAGGCTAAAATCTGGCTTTGGAAATTCTGGCGAGGCTTCTGCACTGTTGACTAGACGAGAGGAAACCCGCTCGAAACCAACGTCGTAGATGAACTGACGGATTTGTTCGTCGTAGATTCGCGATCGCAATGCACTATAGAAATCAATCGATTGAT
>JAIUYC010001018.1 GCA_020216575.1 Coleofasciculus sp. S288
GCAGTATAGCTTTAAAATGATTGACGATTAGGTAAGGAAGCGATCGCTTATTTTGAGAATCATGTATTAGCAGGGTAGGTAATGCTTAAGCTACTAGGTAGAGCGATCGCACTTGACCTCATAATCTTGACATCATAATAAGGAAGAGTTGCAAAAAGGCACAGAAAAAATGGTAGCCTCTACAGTTGTCCCCAATCAAACAGAAGCCTTTTCTTTAGAAGATTTTCTGCAAAATCCCCCCGATCGCATGGAATGGGTGGATGGGCAACTGCTGGAGAAAAACGGAATGACACTCAAGCATGGTCGAATTCAAGCAAAACTAGCAACTGATTGGGGAAATTACAAAGACAATCGCAAACTGGGGGGAGTAGTTTATACAGAGGCACCTTGTCGCACGAATAAGCAGATACGCCGTCCAGATGTAGCCTATCTCACACCAGAATTACTTGCTCAATTTGGCGAACCTAATGTATTGCCTCAGAGTTTCCCACTAATTGCTGAGATTATCTCTCCCACCGATTTAGCAGAAGATGTCTTTGCCAAAGCCAATGAATACCTAGAATCCGGTTGTCAGGAAGTCTGGTTAGTCTTGCCGGAAAGTCAGTGGATTGTCGTGCTAACTCAACAGCAACGATTTTTATTCACAACAGGTGAAGCAGTTAGCACTCAGGTTATTCTTCCAGGTTTCAGCGTAGCCGTCGCTCAGTTATTGGCTTGATCAGGTTCTTTAATCCATAAATCGGCTACTTAGTCAAGCGCCACACCTCAATCCAACATTTCAGCGTCAATTCCCAAAGCTTGAAGCTGTTCCGGAGTGAGCGATTTAAGCCGATTCGTTAACTGCTGCCGCTTTTGCTGATCTTGCTCTAACTGTTGCAAAGCTTGCTCTTTCTCCTGCCTTTCCCGTTCTGCTTGCTCGTGACCCGTTAACAACAGGTTCCCATCTAAATCCCACCAACGCAGCCAGGGTTGTTCTGGGTGATTGAGGTAGCTTCCCTGCCACACTCCTAACTCTACCTGCATTGGAGTAATCGGATAGTGTCCTCGCTCGTTGGGAGTCATCCTCTCGTAGTGGGTATTAACCAGGTGGTACATCTCCAGAGTGCCGTTGCTGACTACATAGATGCCATAGTAGGGAATCCGCATCACTCGCTCGTAGACCCAAAACTTACCCGGTTTTATCACCTCTCCTGTTTCAGAACGAGATAAAGGAGTCCTGTCTCGTTCCTCACTGCCATCACCAGAGGCAAACTCCAAGGCAATTGTGGGCGTGATGTACTCTCGCCAAAGCACATAAGAACGACGAATGACACCATCTAACCTGGGTGGCACATCCGGTACATAAAACCAGTCTGGCGCTTCTGCTCCTTTCTCCGGTGGATCAGTTTCTCGCCAGTAAATGCCGCAATCTTGTCCAATAGCATAGTGTCCGTCTGGATGCAGTCGTTGCAAGGTGGAATCGATGGAGTCAGTCAGAATAATGCTTTGGGGATGCTCCTGGAAATTTTTGCCTCCGGCACGCTCCGCGAACACAAACGTACCATCAGATTCTGGCAACTGAGTATGGTCGGGGAATGGAGGCGGTAGAGCAATCTCAGTTAGTGTTTCAGTCATATCCTTATGAGTATTGCAGCAACTTACTACTACCATCTTGCCCAATCTATCAGGTTAAGGCTTGCGGTCGCTTTGGGCATCACCGAAGCTGATGGCGGTTTCCTATTTGCTCGGCTGACCAGTGCGATCGCTATAATTTCTCTACAGCCCCAATCCGTGTTAGTGCCATGACTGCTTCCATCTCTACGCTTCATCAGTCACCCCAAATACCAATTCTGCGCCGATGGCACTCTGCCGAATGGGAGGACTATATAACGTTGCGTGATGCTCCAACCCCTGAGGGAATGAGACTATTTTTTGACGAGGGTTGGCTTTGGGTTGATATGGGTGCAGAGGGAATTAATCACGCTAGCATCAGCGACCTTTTCACAATGTTATTTTTTATCTGGTCTACTCAAAGACCCGAACAACTCTTCACTTCACTGGGGCGTTGCTTGCTAGAAAAACCAACAAAAAAAGCTGGTGCGCCCGATCTAGTGCTTTACATTGGTGAGGATTACCCTCGTTGGCAACCTGGAGAACTGCGTCGGATTGATTTAAACCAGTGGCGAGTTCCTAACTTAGTTGGCGAAATCTCTGATACAACTCTGGCAACTGATTTAGATGAAAAGAAACATCTCTATGCTGATTTAGGAATTCCTGAATATTGGGTGATAGATGTTCGAGGACTGCGGGTAATTGCCTTTCAGTTACAGGAAAATGGCAAGTATATAGAATGCACTCAATCTAAGGCACTAGAAGGACTATCTATTTCTCTAGTGGAACAAACCCTACAACGCTTGAATGAAGGAACAAATACCAGCGCTGCTGCTTGGTTCGCTCAACAAGTTGCTAAGTTGAAGGCAGAGTAAGCACAAGGGAAAAGAGCGATCGCGCTTTTCTCTAGCCTTAATGACTTAACTAGACTCGCTGAAGATACTGATACTTTTCGTTTTCAACGCACTTCAGCAAATCTTGCAGCTTCCACAAACGATAATTTTCAGCTTGATACTCTAGAGTGCGATCGCGCTATCCCTAGCAACGCAAATATCCTTAGAGGGAAAGCACAACCTGAAGAGCGATCGCACTTTCGACCCTCGCATGGCATTGGCATTCTTTTG
>JAIUYC010001019.1 GCA_020216575.1 Coleofasciculus sp. S288
ATCAGCGGTAGCGTTGCCGTTGAACCCGGATGCAGCAGTGAACCCTGCCCCTCTACAATTAATACGTCGTAGTCGTTACCCGATCGCATCACCAACTGCTCAACAGCTCCAGCCGCAAAATCCACCCGTATGGCATCGAGTGGTATTCCATCCCCGGAAATCATCATTCCGGCTTGCCCTGTGGCCAAAAACTTCGAGTGTATCCCCTTACGCTGTGCAGCCCGATTTAACTCCAAACTTGCCGACATCTTGCCAACCCCCATATCTGTCCCCACCGTCAAGATGCGCCGACAAGGGAGGAGTCGCGCCTGAGCGCTTGCCACGCCCAATCCTGCTGGTTCCCGACGAATATCCCAAATAAACTGACCGTCCTCAAGTAACGATTGTAACTCCGGGTCAGATGCCATCGGAGTATGCAACCCATTCATCACCGACAACCCAGCTGCTACCCCCTGCTTCACTTCCTGCCACCAAGCGTCCGGCAACGCTCCCCCAGTGGGGGCAATCCCGATCGCTAAAACATCGGGTTGATACGCTAGTGCTGAGGTTACCGAATCAACAATTGGGGCGCTACAAGGAATACCCGTGAGTTGAGACAACGATTCTCCAGCACACTCGCGATCGATAACTGCCACAACGGGCGCTTCTGCATAGCGTAAAAGAGTGAGTCCTGTTTTCCCATTAGAAGAACCACGGATTCCTTCATGGAGCAAAATGGCAACTCGATGGTTAGGGGTGAGACGCATGGTATTCTACCCCCAGTCCTGGTAACTCATTCGGTATCAAACGCCCCTTCTGAATTGTGGCACCTGTAAAGGGGTCATCCACTAAGTTCAGGTGGCTGTCTAAATCCAGATAATCCGCCAACGGCGACAATTGCGACGCCGCCGTATTTGCCAGGGTGCTGTCGGAATAGCAACCGAACATCACCTGCAACCCACACGCTTTTGCCGTATGCACCATCCGCATTGCCTCACTCAGGCCTCCCGATTTCATGAGTTTGATATTAATGCCATGCACGCGGTCTGCCAACTTGGGAATATCGCGACTGGTAAAGCAACTTTCATCGACAAAAATGGGTAAAGGGGAGCGATCGTACAACATGGGTAAATCAGCCTCTTGCCCTGCCGGGAGGGGTTGTTCCACATGTCTAACCCCCTGACTCGCCAGCCAATCACACATCTTCACCGCCTCGTCCAAACTCCAACCCCCGTTAGCATCGACACTTAACTGTGCCTCTGGTGCTTCATCTCGAACGGCTAACAGCATTTCGCGATCGGCGTCAAGCCCCTCTGGACTACCCAGTTTAATCTTCAAAACATCACCACCCGTCCAAGGACGCCAGTCTCGCACTCGCTGCCTTGCCCCCTCCGGTGAATTAATGCCCACCGTGGCAGACGTTGGCACAATCCGGCGGCGGTTCAGCCCCCACAGCCGCCACAATGGCATTCCCACACGCTTACCCAACCAGTCGTGCAGCGCCATATCAATGGCTGCCCAAACGGCTGATGGCACATCCACCTCTGCTAATACCCGTTCAATTTTCTGCCGTTCCCAAGGACAAAATGCCTCTAGCATAGGGGCTACAAGCTCTAGTGCTTCCAGGAGAACCTCCGTGCTTTGCTTTGTGGATTTGGGAAAAGGCTCTTTGCTGACATTAAGCGAAGGCTGGAGCGAAAAGGGAGACGCTTCCCCCCAGCCTTCGGTGTCCTGTTGCTCTACTCGCACCCAGATATTCGTCGTTTGTGATGTCGTGCCACGACTGATGGTTAAGGGGAATCGTTTATGAACCGTGAAGGTTTCAACACCAATGCGCATAATTTTTCTGAGTTCTGACAATCGCTTGACAAACCGAAATAACTTCGTTAATCATCGGTCAAAGCAACACCTAAAGACGAAGTAATGAGTTTTATACAACCTTGGAAGACTATCAAATCGCAGCTCGTATTTGACAATCAATGGTGTAAAGTTAGGCAAGATGAAATAGAGTTGCCAACGGGTAAAGTCATAGATGACTACTTTGTCAATGTCAGACCAGATATTGTTCTCATCCTTGCAATTACGCCACATCGAGAAATCGTATTGGTTCGGCAATATCGCCATGGTGTTGGCGAAATATTATTAGAACTTCCCGGTGGCAGCTTCAATCCAGAGGTAGAAAATAGCTTGACAGCGGCGCGTCGAGAATTAGAAGAAGAGACGGGGTACATTACTGTTCAGATGCTCCCTTTGGCTACCTTATACGATAATCCTGTCAAGGATACCAATAAAATTCACCTCATTATTGCAGAAAATGCTGAACCATTAGGCAAACAACAACTCGAAATCACAGAAGATGCTGAAATCGTACTCGTTCCCCTAGAAGGCGTTTTAGAAAGAATTGCAACGGGAGAAATTTGCGTAGCTGGAACGATTGCCGCATTATTCTTAGGCTTAAGCTTGCTGTCTCAGCGCTCTGTCACTTAATGTTTAGGCGTGGGAGCATCCCATTTTTGCAAATCTATCCACTGTAGGGGTGTTTGCGTAGCATGATGCTCTTTTCAGCAAACGGCCACTCGCCCCTACCAATGGCGGTTTAAACGGAAATTTGTGTAAGTACTGAAAAACCAAAAGTCTTATTGGGACTTAAACGAAAATAAAGAATAAAAACGATATCATTCATGCATGGCAAGCATTTTACATTAATGATTTACTCATGAAAGAGACAAC
>JAIUYC010000014.1 GCA_020216575.1 Coleofasciculus sp. S288
CGCTGGTGATGTTGGTGCATTATGAAGTACAACCTGAGATTTAAAAAGGGAATGGGAGACGCGGGGACGCGGGGACGGGGAGACACGGGGATTTAAGAACGTTGGACAGAAGAATTTGGCTTGATTGTCCATTGTTCTGGGTGGGCAATCATCGCTACTAGCTGACCCAATACCTCTTCACATTGCCTATCTAAATATGAGGCTTCTTCTTTAGTTAAATAGCCACATCTGAGAGCAATTTCAATCCAAGTTTGCGTTTCTGCTGCTTCACTCTCTGCATCGTTTAATTTACTAATAAATGCTGCTGGATACCTTCTTTTCCTCCAACCTTCTGTAATATTTGCAGCTACAGACCGAGATGTTAGCGAAGCGAGCGCAGGTGCAGCCGAGCAACGGCGTATCTGATCCGTTAGCGAAAATCGTTCTTCTCTCGGAAAAGACTTAGTAATCTCAAAAATCTTTATGGCTATTTCCATTGCATTTTGCCATACGCGCAAATCTTTAAATGAACGAATATTGCCCATTTACTACATCCCTATCTCTAGAAACATCTATTTCTCCCTGTCTCGCTTCTCTACATCTCCGCGTCTCCGTGTCTCCGCGTCTCCGCGTCTCTTGAACATTAACTGGGTAGTTACTTCACCCCAGCCCAGACAGTAAGGGGTTTTCCGACTTTTTTATAAAGCAAGCTTTCAAGAATTACACCGTTATTGTTAGCCGTTAAAGCTTTATTGGGTTGACGCAACGATTCATAGAAACCGTTGTACCACCCCTTATCTGATTTCAGGTTCGTTTGAACAAAATTGAGTAATTTGCTGGTGTAATCTGTGTTGTAAAGGACATGCCAACCAATCGCTGCTTTGGCACTAAGGAACCTTAAATCGTTGTGCTTTTGCCGAGTATCGGTAATCGTTGCCCAAGGTTCGCCGTTGACAAATAGGGTGCTGTAGACGAAGTAGGGAGCACGATCTAAGTTGTCTTCGGTAACGGCAGTTAACTGGTTTGTTGCTTGGTAACGAGCTTCTTGAGCGGCTAAAATGCGATCGCCATAGGCTTTGGGTAAGGATTGAAATCCTGTTTCGATGCCATCTAAGATATAGGGTTCGCTGAGGACGTAGTTGTTTGCCCCAGAGGTTTTGTAATCGCGCTTGTCGTAAGGAATGCCCTTATCGTAGAGGTTGACGAAAGCCACTTTTGATTCAAAATCAAGTGCTTTTTCTACATCCAAACCCCACAATTTTAGACCATAAGCGGCATAATTCTCATAGCCTAAACGCCCTTCTTGGTTATACTGTTCCTTGCCATTAACAACGCTAGTGCCGTACATCTGACCTTTATCAGTCAGACGCTCGACTTTCCAATGTTTCCAGACGGCTTCTGTTTGGTTTTTAAACTCCGGATACTTAGTTCCAACAATCTTCAGCCACAGTGCCAGGCGTCCTAAATCGATCGCTGACCAACCAATTTCTTCTCGTTTGTCGAGTTGACCGTAGTTAACTGGGACAAGTGTTTTGGAATTGTAAACTTTGTTGGGCAATTCACGTTTGTAGAGGGGCATTGTTGCCAGTGTCTTCAACGTCTGGCTCATTTTGGTTTTAAATTCCGCCTCTGGTGCGATACCGAGTTCTTTGGCACTGACTAAAGCCGCGATCGCAGCCGCTTGATCCCACATCGTCACTGAGGCGAAACCATCGGCTGAGTTCACTAAGCCAGTTTCGGGGTTCCAGTTTTGCTGAAAATAGCGCCAAGCTTGACGAGCGATCGCCATTTCTCCAGGTGTTAACTGCCCTACCCCAGGCGCAACATAAGGCCTCTCGGTAGCAGCGATTTCCTTCGGGGGAACCGGAGTACCAGGCATCTTCACAGATTGTGCGTCTAATCTTGCCAGAGTCGTTGTTCCCGTGACGGGTTCAGGCTTAGCGGTTTGAGACGTAGATAACTTAGGTTGTGGTACGGCAGTGGTTTTGTGAAGGTGGCTAGACAAAACTTCCAACGCTGCGATCGCGACAACCGCACTTACTACTCCCCCTACAGTGGCTAAGATAGACAGTCTTTTAGGTGGTGGCTCAAAGTCAGAATTCATCCAAACTCCTCTTTTATAGATGTTCCGTCTCGTACTCAGCCCGAGTTGAGCATCGCACTTGCTTAGAATTCCCGAATTTTTCCTCTCGGTATCAACAACAAGCAGAAAAATCTAAAATTTGATTCGCAACTGTCCTGTGAAGGATTCATTGTTGTACGCATCGTCCCCACTGTCTTGATTTCGGACATTCGAGAAACCATATCCCAAGTCCAGTTCGGTGTTGGGCGATAACTTAGCCGTACAGGTAGCCCGATAGGTATTGGCGTTATCAAATTCCCCTTCTAAGCGCTGCCGCCCCAGTGTCGCGGACAATCGACAGCGCAGAAAATCGAAGACATCTCCCTCCCAAGCCACTTCGCCGTTGTAAACGAGGAAATCAGACGGGGAAAAATAACCACTCTCCCTCTCTAAATCTTCCTGGTAGCTCCAAGTAAACAAGTTAGCGGCTACAGAAAATTGACCCAACTTGCGTTCTAGTCTGCTAAAGGACTGCCACTCTTCATTTCCATCGTTGTAATCACCGAATCGGAGAAATGAGAAAAAGCTAGTATTCGGGTCAATTTGCCAGTAGATATTGGGTCCAAACCGCCAAGCTGTGATTTGATTGTCGAGCGTTTCAGCATTAAACTTATACGGGCCTTGTTCCACGACACCCGACACCACCACTCCGGATTCCAATTGACCGGATGGGCTGACTCGGGTGGCAATTGGAGCCTCTACTCTCGCTCTAAAATTGAGCGCCGTGGGTAAGCGATCAAATAAATCAACCCCTCCTGCCACTTCCACCGTTACTTGGTCGATTTTTCCTTCCCAGCCAACTTGCAAAGGAATATTGGTAATCGACTCAACATCTGGCTGATCGAACGAATTGATGCCAGTTTTGACTCGCAAGCGGTTGCCATTGCGTAAGCGAAATTGAGCTGTTTCTTCGATAAATTGATTGCGTTGGTCAAAGTTATCTACATCTCTCCGAAAATCTGTGGTGAGACTTTCTAAAACCACAGCAGGAGTCACGGTTTCTGTAGAGGTTGGGGATGGATTTGGCGGCGTCGATGGCTGGAGTGGAGGTAGTGGCGATCGCAAGCCGGGATTGAAATTTTCCGGTGCGGCTATCTGCATTGGTGATGGTTCTAAGGGATAGTTCAGCTCAATATGGCTACCAGCAGCCGGCTGAATAGTCTCCTGATGGGCAAAAAAGGGGGTTTTTTCAGTCGCTTCAGAGGGGGAGCTTTCATTTTTAAATGGTTCTGGAAAAACAGACCTTTCCTCTACAGCTTGTAACTTACCTAATCCCAATGTCAAAATCCCTACGTTCGCGATTATAAATAAGCGGAATTGCAAGCATTTCCTCCTCAATTTCTGCACAGATGAGAGGGGATAAAAAAATGATTAAAGCTCGGTAATGTCACGATTGGCTTTGAAGTTTATCGGTTCGGCTCTCCCGTACATAGGGTGATAATTAAAAGTTATCATTTGGGGAAATGCTTGCTGAATAAGGCATTTACTATGCCCTACGCTTCATGCCCTATGCCAAAAAACTGGCTTTTCCACCACAAGTACGGGAGAGCACTGATATTCGGCTTTTGTTGCTATCCATGTTTTTTAGTTACCAGTAGCAGACTTTTTAAACTTTACAGAACCTTTCAAGTTTTATAGACCGTATTTTCACGGAATTTTTGGTATTGCTCGTCCAACTTGGAACGTGAAATTACGCAAAAACCCTCAGAATAGAATTCTGGGGAACCATACAAACCAAGTCCGCCAGTGCGGATTAACCAAAAGTCAAGGGTTTTGTTTGTGTTCTCACTGTCGCTGATCGGTTACCCTCCGGGAAGCCGAAGAGAGCGTTTACAACCGCCAGGTGCTTCTTTCCCACCTTCCCCACCTCTCTCACCACTGATTTGTCAGCTTGTGAGAAATTCGGGTTCTCGGCGTTCGATTCTTGGGGTTTGAGCGCGAGATTTGGAAAAATAGGCAGATTTTACATTCTTTCAAGATATTTATGAAGCATTTGCAGCAATTCTTGAGGCTTCGGAGGCTTGCTTAAAAACTCGGTGGCTCCGGCTAACTTAGCACTAGCACGGTCAACTTGGGTGTTTTTAGCGGTCAAAATAATAATGGGTATCTTCTTAAATACGGGGGTGTTTCGCAAAAATTTACAGATGCTGTAGCCATCAGCATTGGGCAAATGTAGGTCTAGCAAAATTAGATCGGGCTTGTGTTCGATGAGTTGGGTGAATCCTCGCATCGGCTCTGGAATGCTCAACATTTGGTACCCAGCAGGGAGCAAGATTTTTTTTAATGTGTGAGCCAACACGGGGCTATCGTCGATACAGGCGATTAAAGGCTGTTTCTGGGGAAGTTTATAGGCAGGTTTAGTCGGTGGAGTTTCGGATAGAGGTGACGAAGTTTCTGAGCGAGGAAGCGTTGCTGCAACGGGTTGTTTGGCAGTCGGTATGGGTAAATCTGGAATTTTGTGGAATTGCAGGACGCTCTTTTCAACGAAGGGGAGTAAGGAACAAGTTATCTCTATCACCGATTGTCCCAACTGCAAAGCAATATCCCATAGTGTAAATTTGCCGTTGAGATACTTGTCTGAAATTGGGAGGGCTTTAGGGCTTGCTCCTAGCTGTAAAACGGGTGCGAGGGTTGGACTGAGGTGAGCTAAACCAGCCGCTTGCCATTGTTGTTGCATCTGTGTTGCCGCATTGAGAACAATCTGCATTTCGTTGGCAGACAAGGCTACAATTCGGCCGAGAGTCGATATCGCTTTTTGACCGGGTTGCCAGTCGCTTTTAACGTCTGTATGCTTGCTGAGATCGAACAAACATTCTTGAACAACGCTACGAATCACTAACTTAGCTTGGATCAGACCTAGTTGCTTTTGGCTGAGTCCGCGATCGAGGAGCTGACATTCCCAAGGTTGATTGTCCGACGATTGAAAGTATTCAGCGCTCCAGTTCCAGTTGGGACGATGCTGCTTTAAAGCTCTGTCCCAGCGCCTTACGGGATGGAAGCCACCAGTGGTATAGAGCAATTGACCACGAGAAACATGAAAATTCCAAACGTTCTCGTGATTGCGTAAAATTAGCTCGCCATCACTATTATATTTACTTAGGATGTGTATTTCTTCAGCTAGTCTCATTGGTAATCAGTTAAGACCAGTTAGTCGTATTTTTTTAGGATTGAGATTAGGATGAGATAAGTCCGAAAATAAAGACTAGGGTCTATTCTTTCCCTTCCTCTTCCTTTCTGTATTGAAGAGGCGGATGCACCGAATTTGATATTAGGAGTCAGGAAGATTGAGTTTCACCCTGTGTCGAGTGCAAGTTCTGCACAGAATTTCCTATGAATTCACTTCGAGTTCACTTACTTCTCGTTGTAACTTCTGTACTGCCTCATTCAATTGCTCGAGGGCGCTGTTGGTATCTTGCAGGGTATGTCTCAGGTAATTGGCGGTTTGCGTGGATGATTGACTTAACTGAACAATCGCTGAACTAATCGTGTGAGCGCCCTCCAACTGAGCCTTGATGCCTTGATTAACCATTTGAATGCGGGGTGTGAGGGCTTCTACATGTTCGTTTGTGAAGTGATTCATTTCCCTCACCCCGGTTGAAACGGCTGAATGCATTTCTTTGACAATCTGCTGGATTTTTGTAGTTGCTACAGCGGTTTTGCTCGATAGCTGGACGATTTCCTGAGCAACGACAGCAAAACCCTTTCCTTGCTCTCCAGCTTCAGTCGCCTGAATTGAGGCATTCAGTGAGAGGACTTTAGTTTGATGGGCGATCTCAGTAATGGTTGTCACAATGTTATCAATATACACGGCTTTTTCTGCGATCGCTCCCAGCTTGTTAGAAAGTGAATCGCTTGCCTCTTCCAACTGCCCAAATGCTTCCTGCATCTCGTTCATCGTGTTTACGAGTTTCTCAGAAATCTGGGAAATTTGTTGCGTTGTTGCTACCACATTGTTGGTAGAGCTTACCTGTTCTGTCATCATAGTTTCTAATTGGTTACCCGATGCAGCAATCTGTGTGGTTAAGGTTGTTGACTCCAGCACCTGTTTGACCAACGAATTTAGGAAGCCTAAACTCTGTCTCAAATCTTTCGACAACGAACGGGTTTGACTCTGGTAGGTGTGAATATATTCCAAAGACAGCCCGATTAACGGGACGAGGTAAGCAATAATTTTGAGGAAGTGAGCGATGTTGAAATTGTTGTCGAATAGCGCTACTGAACCAAAAGCCATGTAGAGTTGAGTCGCTACGTTAGGAATCGCACTGATGACAACGGCATGAGAGAACAGATTCGGAGACTTTTGGTAAAAGCGAGGGTATAGAAAAAGACCAGCAAAACTAAATAGGACTAGTGGGGTAACATCCCAAGGTCGAGTCACCATGGAATCGGGAAACATGGTGTTGGGGAGGTTATTACTAGTTGCACAAAAATGAATAATGCCATAAGCAATGAATCCGAAAACCGCGCTAACGATGATGACAAAGTTCAATCGTTTTTTACGGTTGTTCTGTCCAGTAAATTGATTTTGGATTAGGAGAATGCTAACCCCCACAATCATGATCAGCGCATTAAACAATCGGCAAATTGCCCAAGTGAATGGAATTAGATTTTGGTTATCAGCGACAGCCTCTATCAAGCGATCTGCTGCTAGAGTGTGGAAGGCATCCATAAGACCAGAAAAGAATAGAGCAACACCTAGGATAGGTGTCATGGGATTGCCCTTAATGCTGTAATTCAGGAAGCTCACGAGGACGATCAAAATTGCCGCACAAAAAGCACTCCACTCCAAAATCGTATGCACAAAACTTCCGGCTAAGGTGTGATGCATTGCATCAACCAGTTCAGTTTTATCCCATTGAGTCGCTGCGGACAGGTCGAAGGCTTGACCTAATGTTCCAAAATCTATCCCTATTAGATTCAAAAAAAATGGGATTACGCAGATGGCAAGAACCGACCAAATTATTTCTTTGGGAATCTTAGTATCGCTTATTGTCCTAGTATCGCCGATCGCAGTGTTCATCGAATAAGCCTCCAACTCAAAAGTTAAGCGTGTAATGATTACGGGGTAAGCTATCAAAGTTGCGAAGAAACTTCTAACAATAATTCAAATCGCCTCATCCACGATAAATCCACTTTTAAAAAACAGTTTTTGCAAGTTCAAAAGATTCATCATTTTTTCCTGATAGGGAGCTATGCCTTGAAGGTATTCACTATTAATTGAATGGATAGCAGTGGGTATCGGCCTAATCTCTTGTGGGTTCAGTAAGAACATCACATCACAAACTTCTTCTACCATGACACCCGCAACTATTCCCTCAACTTCTACAATCATTGACTTAGAACCATTCGGTATATTGGACAGAGGTAGATTTAACAAGCGGCGAATATCAACTAAAGTGAGAATCTCTCCTCGTAGATTCATGTTTCCAATAATGTGTACCGGACAACAGGGAATGGGAGTTACTTTGTGGATTTCAGTAAACTCCCGTACTAATGTTAAATCAATGCCGAAAAGTTCCCGATTTAAAGCAATTACTGCTAGGGGTTTTAAACTCTTTAAATCCTGGCGATCGGGGGATTGCTTTAGGAACTCAGCGCGTTTCTGAAAAATTACTCTTTCTTCTGGAGTGGCATTGGGACAAAAGAAATTCTGTTTTGAGACTAAATTAGAACCATTCGGGGGAAAATTATCTAGCTCAGGCTCCCGCTGAAGTTCCTTTTGCAGGGTGTCTTTTAAAGAAAAAATACTTTTAAATTCTGTGTCCAGCAGCCAATTTTCTGGATTACTTAGAATTAGAATGTCTTCCAAATCCCTAACAATACCATAGATAATTCGTTTTTGGGTATCTATCGACGATTTTTGAGGGTGGAATAATTCAGTTTTAATTTCTTCGGGAGCTATAATTTTAAATTCATGGACTTCATTAACAATAATGCCCGCTCGCAAGTCTTTCCATTTTAAAACCACTACATTATCGGTCAAGCGATAGTCTGATGATTGATGATCCAATCTGACGTTTAGATCCATAATTGGTAAACTATTACCCCGCACGTTAACAACACCAACTATGTTACGAGGGGCTTGGGGAATCAACGTTAGCTCTGGTAGCTCGAAAATCTCTTCGATGAAATCTTTTCTGATGCCATAAAGACAGTTATTTAAGCCGAATACGAGATAGAGTTGCTCTTGCATGGTTTCTCAATCCATTGATTTCAATGCTGTTTCCAGTTGTAAAATTAGTTCGCTAGCCGTCATATTCCCCAGTCTCGGTATTTTTGTATTAGGAGGCAGCTGCTTGAGGAGATTGAGAGCTGTTTTCTGCATCTTAAGGTTGCTTTTTTCGAGGGCAATCTCGATATCGATATCATTCGCCGTCAAGGATAAGTTTTCGCTTGAAGGATAAGTTGACTCACGAGGTAGAGATACTAAAGGTGTATCGAATCCATTATTTTCCTGGCGCTGGTATACTAATGATTCTGGAAAAACTTTGGTCTGGAACTGACTTAAATCTTGGCCATAAAGCTCTGAATGACCAGTGATGAGATATCCTAGGGGTTGCAGGGAATGATAAAATTTATTTAAAACTTTGGCGATCGCGGATGCTCCAAAGTAAATGAAAACATTACGACAAAGAATTAAATCAAGCTCTCGCAAATCTGAACTGGACTGAGGAAATGGAGTTTTAACTAAATTAACCGTCTGAAATTTTACCATCTGCTTAATTGAGGGATCGAGGCAGTATTCATTGTCGATCGCTCTAAAGTATCGGCGCTTTATTTCTGGAGAAACATTTCTAAATGACCAAGGTCGATAAACTCCAGTTTTTGCTTTTTGCAGTGCTACTTGATTAATGTCTATTCCTAAGATGGTCAAGTTCCATTGCTCTAGGTCTGGAATGAGTTCTTTAAGGAGAATGGCAAGGGAATAAGGTTCTTCTCCTGATGAACATCCGGCACTGCATAGGCGGAGAACTTTGTGGTTTTTTTTTCGCTGAATGAGTTCTGGAAGAATGTGATTTCGCAGGATCAGGAACTGTTCCTTGTCTCGAAAAAAAAAGCTTTCACCATTAGTTACTAGAGTAATAAGGTTTTGCCATTCTTGATGGTTATCTTGATGATTAGAATCTAATAGTTGATAGTAATTTTCTGGACTATATAATTTCAGAGATTTCATTCTTAGAAGGATTTGTTCGCTTAAATTAGATTGATCTCGTTCCCTAATTTCTAGTCCGGTATGTTTGGCAACTAATTGAATAAAATTCTGGAGTAAGCCTTCATTTAAAGATTCTGATTTTACCACTCTCATCTCCTGATCATTCTCAATTTAGGAAGCTTTATATCTCTTAGAACTCGTTTTTTTACGGGTTCTTCCGCTCTTCAAAGAAAAGGGGTTATTTTTGCAATAACTCTAGCAACTTCGGCGCGATCGCATGGATGGGTAACACCTGTTTGGCTGCTCCAAGAGCGATCGCTTCTTTCGGCATGCCAAACACGACAGACGTAGCTTCATCTTGAGCGATGGTAAAACCACCCGCCTGAGTGACAACTTGCATTCCTTGCGCCCCATCTCTCCCCATCCCCGTCAGCAATATTCCCACTGTTCCCCTGCCGTAGAACTTGGCGAATGACTCAAACGTAACGGTTACAGAAGGGCGATGTCCTTCCAAAGGCGGCGAATCAGAACAGATAAATCGCCCCCGTCCATCTAACTCTAAGTGGTGCTGTTCAGGTGGAAAATAAATCGTGCTGGGTTTTGGTGTATCCCCACGTTGAGCAATTTGAATAGACAACTGACAATGACTGGCTAACCAATCAATTAATCCCTGTAAAAAACCCAGACAAATGTGTTGCACACAAATCACAGGTAAGGGAAAATCTGCGGGTAGTTGAGCGAACAGATCGCGTAGAGCTTGAGGTCCGCCTGTCGATGCACCAACAACTACAATTTTTGGCTTGAGGTAGGACTTAAAAGACCAAGCGATACGATTTTCTGTTTCTAGTCTCTGGGTTTGAGAGGGAAACTTTCGTTTTTTCTTAAATACTTTTACTCCAGACAGGATTTGAATCTTATTGATCAACTCCTGCTTGAGCGACTCATCCTCTGTTACCAATCCTGCACGCGGCTTGGGAAAAATATCCACTGCCCCTGCATCTAAAAGTCGAAAAACATGATGGGTATCTTCTTCCTGTACTGAAGCACTAATCACCAGGATAGGTCGAGGATAGAGCGCCATAACTTCAGCTGTAAACTCTAGACCATTCATTTGAGGCATATGGAGGTCTGTACAAATAACATCGGGCTGAACTGTAGGAATCATTGTCAATGCTTCTAAGCCCGTGTGAGCTTCTCCTACTACTTCAATCTGGGGTGATGAATTCAAAATCCGTTTCAAAATGACTAGTGCAATTTGTGAATCTTCAACTAACAGAACGCGAATTGGCATTGGTTATTGGGAATGAGGAATGGGTCATTGGTAATTGGTGATGGATGATTGGGCAACTGACAACTGACAATTAAACGAGTCTCCCTAGAGTTTCTAAGAGAAAATCTTGATTAAATTTGCCTTTGATAATGTAAGCATCTGCTCCTGCTTTAGCCCCCTTGCTTTTGTCAGCATCGGACGTTAGAGTTGTTACTAAAATGATGGGTAAATTTTTATATTCTGGATGCTTGCGAATTTTTGCGGTGAGTGAAAATCCGTTTAGATTGGGCATTTCCACATCCGATACCACGGCATCAAAATCACGAGATCTCAGTTTGTTATAGCCATCTAATCCATCTACAGCGATGACTACTTCATACCCAGCTCCTTCCAAGAGCCGTTTTTCTTGCGTGCGAACGGGGATGGAGTCTTCTACTAACAGAATGACTGGCTTCTTTTGAACGGTTTCCTTGGGTTTGATGGAAGTGGCAGACGGAGTTTGCTGTTGCAATGATCGAAGCAAATCTGGGGGGTTAAGAATGGTACAAACGTCTCCTGACGGGAGAATAGTTGCTCCGCTAACATTACGCACCCGTTTTAAGACTTGACTCTGAGGTTTGATTGCCACCTCTTGAGTGTCCAAAAGGCGATCGACAAAGAATCCAGCTTGTTCTTCTCCCACCTTGAGCAAAATGGTTTGTCGCAACTCGCTCTTTTGTGGGTTGCCTTTGGCGACGGAGGCATAAATGGGCGAGTTGGACAGTTCCAGCAGTTCACCAAGATCCGCAACCGGAACGATTTGGCCATCCACGATAATCGTTTCTCGACCGTCCTTGGTTAAAATTTGGTCTTGGGAAACCAGTAAACTTGTATGCACGAACTCGATGGGTAGAGCGTGGATAATGCCTTGAACCTCTAAAAGCAGTGCATTGACAATTGCCAAGGTGGTGCTGAGTTGGAGGCGGAACGTGCATCCTTGACCGAGGGTTGATTCAATTTGGATAGTGCCTTTGAGGCGTTCGACGTTGGTGCGTACTACATCCAACCCAATGCCTCTGCCAGAAATTTCTGTAATAAACGCTCGGGTTGAGAAGCCAGGAGCAAAAATCAGCGCGTGAAGCTGGCTTGGAGCCATTGTCTCCAGTTCTTCTGCTCGATAGAGCTTGCGCTTGATGGCAGTTTGTTTAATCTTCTCAGTGTCTAGCCCTCGCCCATCATCTGCCACTTCGATGATGATGCTGTTGCCGCTTTGGTAACCTCTAAGCCAAATCTTGGCGATGGGAGGTTTGCCCAATCTCTCTCGCTCATCAGCCGTCTCAATGCCATGATCGATCGCGTTACGAATCATGTGCATCAAGGAGTCTTTGATTTCTTCAAGGATGCGTTTGTCGGCGGTGGTTTCTCCTCCTTCAATGATTAATTCCACTTGTTTGGATTGCTGTCGAGCTAAATCCCGCACCATACGGGGAAACAACTGAAACAGTGTGGATAAGGGAAGAAGTCGCAGGGTGCGAATTTTTTCTCTTAATTCCCCAGAGATCATGTCCAGTTTCGTGATATTTTCCTGAGATGACGTTCTCAGGGAGTGGAGCGTTTTTTCTAGACGCTCTAGGTAAGGGTTGGCCGCTAAGGATGAAGAATTCAGGGATTTCCCTTTGCTATAAACTGCTCTCCACTCTTCCCACAGTGTTGCCATTGCCTCAATTTCAGTCGTAGCGTGGGCGATAGCGATTTTGGTGACAGTGAGTTCCTCGGCTTGTGTGAGTAAGGAATCGAGGTCGTGAGTGGGAACGCGAATAGTGTCGATGTGGTAGGGTTCGCCAACTCCTGGAGAAGAAGAGGGCAAGTCTGGAGTTGCGATCGCAAGACTTTCAGCAGGCGAGGACTGTTCCTCCGTTGTTGCGATCGCTTGCTCATCGGCGGCAGGGAAGGACTCCTGAATCGGTGCTGTAGCAACAACCTCCATTAACTGCTCGATCGCCCCAACCAAATCGACCCCACTTGCTTGACCTGTAACCGCTTCATGAACCAGAAGTCCGAGCGTATCCAGTCCTTGATAAAGGCGATCGCTCACCTGCGGGGTTAAAATCGTCTGTTGGTGCTTGATTCTCTCGAGTATCTCCTCAAGGGCATGCGTGAGGCTTTCCACTGTTTCTAGCCCTGCACTTCTAGAGTCCCCCTTCAGGGTATGGGCTTCCCGCAGCAACTGTTCCAACGTTGCTTCGTCATCCGGATGCTTCTCGAGGTGCAGCAAACCTGCTTGCAGGGTTTGCAACCGTTCTTCGCTAGCAATTTTATAAATCTCTCGAAGTTCTTCGTCTTCGATAACGGTGGGTGCAAGTTGGGAACCATCGTTCTGGTTAGGAGTACCCCACTGGGCTGCAATTCCCCCCATTATGGATGGAAGAAACTCTTGATCTCCTGCTCCCCCACTCCCCCGCTCCCCTGCAAGTTTTTTAGGAGGAGTTTCCTGCTGGAGTTGTCTGGAAACGTGGGAGTCGGGAGGAAACGGTTCATCCTCGTGTTGGGTGCGATCGCGCATT
>JAIUYC010000015.1 GCA_020216575.1 Coleofasciculus sp. S288
GGAGTTAATGTAGTCGCTGGATTCTTACTAGTTGAACTACTGTAGAATGGAATTCCCTCAGCTGGGACTCTTGTCAAAAGTGCAAATCGATTGCAAGACCAACTACCAGGGTTGTCAGCCGCTTGCCACTTGACTTGACAGATTCCATTCCCTGTTCCAACCCAAAGTGTATCATCTTCTAGCTTAAGTTTGTCAGGAATTGCACCAACTAGCGGACTGTTGTTGACATTATAAAATTTGACCGAACCGGAGTTAAAGTTTTGAGGGTTGGGGCGATAAGCAACAAGTCCCATTCCTGGCAAATAACTATTGCCCTCACCACTGGTTTGCATTCCCATCCAGAAAGTTGGGTTGGCAGCATCGCCAGTAATTACTAAATCGGTAATTTGTTGTCGTTTAATCGCCTCAGGTTGAATAATTATTGTTTCATTCTTCTGAGGGTCGTAATTGACAATTGTAGCGATACCGCTGAACCCTTCCCCCTGCTCAGAGGCAACGGAAAAGAAGAGGCGGTTATTGGAGTTAAGAGCCGCTGTAACTCTGGGTACTCCCAAGTTATTACCAACGTTTGCCTGCCTGAGTTGATCAAGTGTGTAGAGGGTTTGACGCTGGGGTGGCTTATTATCAGGAGTAATTAGTTCAAATACGACTTTTTGCGCTTCTGCTTTTTGCTCATCTATCGGAAATGGATTCGGGTCAATGACAACCCTGTATTGATAGAGCTTCTCGTTGAAACTAATTGTTTTATAAGGTGGATTTTCCAGTTGTTTATGGTATTCTGCCCCATTTTGAGTCTGTTGCAACTCCGTTGGCAGCGTTCCTGGCTTCACTGTCCAACTGTTATTTCCTCGGCAGAAAACAAAATCATATTTATCAGTTTGAAATGTTACCGTATTGGTATCGTCAACAATGTTACGGATGTGATAGTCGAAGCGATCGTAAAAGCTTTCTCCTTCTTTTGAAGTTGTTGGTGAGATGGGTAATGAGGAAGATTCTGTAGGGCAATTTGTTGCCTCACCCAGTGCTTGGGAAGACGGATTATTCTGAGCAGTACAGGCGTTAAGTAGCCAGACCAAACTAAAAATTGTGATACCTTGTTTTTGGGAAATCATTGAAAAACTGGCTCATCCACTTCTAGTAGGGAGGTTATTTTTTTACAGGTGAAAATAAACTTATCTAACCCTTGACTCCAATCTTGCTTGCTAAGTTCCAGATGCAAGAGCTAGGTAAATATAGCGGTTCTCAAATGTTGGAGTACGGGCGGGTTTATTTGATTGAGTCGTGGGAAGCAGATATCTCAGTAAAACCCGCCCCTACAACTCCTGAATCTAGGTGTACCCCAGTCAATCGAGAATCGCTATATTTGCAATCGTTCAGAGCTAGCGATCGCTTTTCTCAAGCAACACTCATAACCAACTAGGTTAATGCTGTCTTCCGTTGCAGAGCAGATTACTAACACTCTTTTAGCAGAGGACTAGCAATGTCCATTGTACCGATAATTGAGCCATCAGCTCGCTAACAGCGTCATAAGTTTATAGATGAATCTTTTCTTACGCTTTCAATCGTTCGTGACACAAGTAGCCCGAATTGTTCGCGTTGCCTTGGCCTTCAATCCTTTAGGGCTGAAAACTCGAAAACGGAACGCAGTCCAGTTTGCTGTAGGCATTGCTCTCGGCTGCCTGTTATCCATTACCCCAGTTCTAGCTCAGGATAATCCGACTGCACCCATTGTCCTTGATGGACGCCGATTATTTGTAGTTAGCCAGTCTGGGAGGTATAGTGCTCAAGCACGAGCGGATGATGCCAATCGCGTCCTTCAGCAGAAGGTTAGGATGGCTGAACCTCCCATACCAGTGATGATTGATGAAACAAAAGATTTACCCATTATTCAGGTTGATGGCGCTCACTTACTGACAGTTACCTCGGCAGATGCCCCACCTGGGAGAACAGCCAAGGAACAAGCACAGATTTGGACTGGACGCCTAGAACAGGCAATTCAGGAGGCACAAAAACAACGGAGTTCCGCCTATATCCGAACAGCCATTGTACTCTCGATTGGGTCTATACTTTTAGCGATCGCGTGCAGTTGGGGATTAGGTTGGATTTGGTGTCGTTGGTTACAGCCAAAGCTTCCTAGGGAAGTCATAGACGAACCCGATACCGAACATCGTTTCAGTGTCAAGGCTACAGTCCAGATTATCCTCAACAGCATCCGGATAGCTCTTTGGCTATTTACAGCCCTTTACATCACAAATTTGTTTCCCCAGACGCGGGAACTGAGCCTCAAGATTACCCAAACCCTCATCAGTAGTTTGGTGTCCAAGCTGATTCCTCTGGGAGAGGCATCTTACTCCGTCTTGGATTTATTGATTCTCATGGGGCTGTTCACGGGTATACTTCTGTTGGCGAGAACAGCAAAAAAACTGTTGCGATCGCGTGTCCTGCGATTCACCGGCTTGACTCGTGGTTCTCAGGAAACCATCGCCCAAGTTGCCACCTACGGCTTGATTTTCCTCAGCACGATTGTAGTGCTACAACTGTGGGGACTTGACCTCAGCAGCCTGACAATCTTCGCCAGCGTCGTGGGGGTTGGAATTGGTTTGGGATTGCAGGGAATTGCCAAAGAATTTATCAGCGGTTTGGTACTAATTTTCGATCGCCCCATCAAAGTAGGCGACTTTGTAGAGGTTGGGGAGTTGATGGGTACAGTGGAGCGCATCAGCGTCCGCAGCACAGAAATCCGTACTCTCGATGAAATCTCCATTATTGTTCCCAATTCTCGCTTCCTTGAATCGGAAGTCATCAATTGGTCGCACGGCAGTCCGGTGTCGCGGTTAAAACTGCCAGTAGGTGTCGCCTATGGCTCAAATTTGACCGCTGTGCGGGGTGCTTTGATTGATGCAGCGAAAGAACATCCCGACGTTCTCGCCCAACCCGCCCCAAAGGTATTTTTTGTGGGACTGGGCGAAAGTTCCCTCGATTTTAATTTATTGGTTTGGATTGCCGAACCCCGCAGGCAGTTTCTCATCAAGAGTGATCTTTACTTCCGGATTGAGACAATTTTGCGCCATCGCGATATTGAAATTCCCTTTCCCCAGCGAGACTTACACGTCCGTTCTGGTAACTTCCCCCTAGATATGCCTTCCCATCTGACAGAATCCCTTACGCAGTTATCCAATAGTCTTGCTCAGTGGTTAGAACGACAATCAACGGCTACCAGTCAGGATAGCCACAATAGCAAAGGTTTACCTGATAAAGAGCAATCTAACAACAGCTAATGCACTTTGTTCCAAGCCATCCGATTAACCACCCAAGTTGTGTGAGGCAGTATTTTCATTTTCAGGGAACCCAATCTCCCCTTGCATCCCCTGCTCCCCCATCCCTCCTGTTATAGCAGTCGCCAAGGCGATTAGGACACAGCCAAACCCTGAAACCTTGACCAGTCAATCTTTTCCCTTTTGCCCACTCCTACGGAGAACGCTGCGCGAACTGCCCTCTGCCTTTTGCTATAAGAAAAACCCCAACACGAAATTCCGACAAAACTCTACTGCCACCGACAAATCGCTCGTTTGCTGGGGATAGTCAACAACTGGGCGGGTAATTACGATTAATGGGATACCCAACTCAGCCGCAACAGCTCGCTTGATATCTTCTCCTCCAGCAGCACCAGATGCTTTTGTGACGACAAGCGAGATATCCCAATGATGCCAAAGCGCCTTTTCTAACTCAGCACTTACAGGTGGACGGAGGGCAATGATTCGATCTGAACTAAATCCAGCCTCTGTGGCCGCTTCCAGGGAGGCGAGAGAGGGGAGAATTCGAGCAAATAGGGTTAACTTATCTTGCCAGTTTTGGAACAGGTGTAGGGCTTTATAACCGACAGTGAGCAGCACTCGTTGCTGGTAGAGGTAGTCACCCGCTAAAAGCGCCTCAAAGCCGTCAAGGAAAATAATCGGTTGCGTGTCGGTTTGGGGGGTAACAACTGGGCGCTCGAAGCGCAAATAGGGGATTTGTCTGCGGGATGCTGCCCTTATCGCGAGTTGGGAAATTTCCACAGCATAAGGATGGGACGCATCCAGAATTGCAGCAATCTGATGTTCTTGCAAAAATTGTTCGAGCTGCTCAGCGTCTAGACGCCCCACTTGAATCCGTAGCAACGGTGTTTTGGGATAAAGTGCCCTAGCTGCTAAAGTTGTCACACTCACGGTACAAGGCAGGCTGATCGAGGTAAGCGATCGCGCTATCTGGACGCTTTCAGTCGTCCCCCCAATCAGCCAAAGACGTTTACCTGTGTTTCGCAAGGGCTGTTCGCTTAGCAACGAAATTCAGTCCAGTCTCAACCCTTCAAGGCTTTAGTAAAGTTTTTGCGATAGGACTTATTCGCAATGATCAAAGCCGGCCACAGCAGGGACAACGCAATCCGGTTAGGCAAACTGCGGCTGAAATTCGTCCGCTCGAACCCCTTCCAGAACTTCCAGACCCCGTACCCGTAAACGCCGAGCAAAACCAAAACAATTAATTTAGCCATTATCATCAACCCCCATGACTACCAATTCGATGTTAGCGGGTCAAAGCAAGCAACCGTCAAACTCTCCAGAAACCGCAAAACCCCCTACCTGAGCGATCCCCGCCTTTCAAAGCACAGTTTTGCTCGCAGTAAGGAATTGATTCCAAGCTACAGGTCAAAGTAGCATTAGATCGAGATCTAGTCTATCCATTGCTCAGTTGTGGCGTCACGCTCAAGAAAACGCAGTCAGAAAAGATTTACCTTGGCTGCTATGCTTGCGCCTTGATTCTGTGTTGCCACATCAATTTCAATCCCTCAACCTAGGACAGCTAATGCGAGAGTTCATCTGGGGATGCACAATTCATCTGCACCCATCAACGAGTGAAAGAACCCTTCTCCAAATAAGTCGCACCTTATGGAGGATACCGTCAGTTTCCTCATCATAAGAGACTGAAAAATACACAGACTGACCATCATACAACATAACGCCGTAAATTGCGTAAATAGGAGGAGACTGAAAATGCGAGCAGTGCTGATGGCTGGCGGTTCGGGAACACGTCTGAGACCGCTGACCTGCGACTTACCCAAACCGATGGTGCCGATTTTGAATCGACCCATCGCAGAACACATTATCAATCTGCTCAAACGTCATGGGATCATGGAGGTCATTGCGACGCTGCACTATCTCCCCGATGTCATGCGAGACTACTTCCAAGATGGCAGTGACTTTGGAGTTCAAATGACTTACGCCGTTGAGGAAGATCAACCTCTGGGCACTGCTGGTTGTGTCAAAAATATCGCTGAATTACTGGATGACACATTCTTGGTAATTAGTGGCGACAGTATCACTGACTTTGATTTGAGCGCCGCTATTGAATTCCACAAAAGCAAGCAATCAAAAGCAACCATCGTTCTAACCCGCGTTCCCAATCCCATCGAGTTTGGGGTCGTGATTACGGATGAAGAAATGCGCATCCGTCGTTTTTTGGAAAAACCTTCAACTAGCGAAATTTTTTCAGATACGGTCAACACCGGCACCTACATTCTCGATCCGTCTGTTCTGGATTACTTGCCGGTCAATCAGGAATCTGACTTTTCAAAAGACTTGTTTCCCTTGTTGCTCAAAAAAGATATACCAATGTATGGCTATGTCGCTGAGGGGTACTGGTGTGATGTCGGACACTTGGATGCCTACCGCGAAGCGCAATACGATGCTTTAGCGCAAAAGGTGAAGCTAGAATTTGCCTACGAAGAGCGGGTGCCCGGATTGTGGGTTGGTCAAAATACCCACATCGATCCCACTGCCAAGTTGGAAACTCCAGTAGTTATCGGCAGTAACTGCCGAATTGGTCCACGAGTGCAGATCGACGCGGGAACCGTCATTGGTGACAATGTGACCGTTGGGGCTGATGCTGACTTGAAGCGACCGATTCTCTGGAATGGTGCAATTGTCGGGGAAGAAGCTCATCTCCGCGCCTGTGTGATTGCTAGAGGCACTCGAGTAGACCGTCGAGCTCATGTATTGGAAGGAGCGGTTGTCGGTGCACTCTCAACTGTGGGAGAAGAAGCGCAAATTAGCCCCTGCGTGCGCGTCTGGCCGAGTAAGAAGATTGAATCGGGTGCGACCCTAAATATCAATTTAATTTGGGGAACCACCGCTCAACGCAATCTTTTTGGTCAGCGTGGTGTTCAAGGCTTGGCAAACGTTGATATCACGCCGGAGTTTGCTGTTAAGTTCGGCGCTGCTTACGGGTCTACCTTAAAGCCTGGTTCTCAGGTAGCCGTATCCCGCGACCAACGGAGTATCTCTCGAATGGTTTCGCGGTCTTTAATTGCCGGTTTGATGTCTGTCGGCGTTCATGTCCAGAACTTGGAAGCAACCGCAATTCCCCTCGCACGCACGATAGTACCCACGCTGTCCGTTGCGGGTGGCATTCATGTGCGGGTACATCCCGACCGACCGGATTACATTCTCATTGAGATTTTCGACTCTCAGGGAATTAATATCTCCAAGGGGAAGGAGAAGAAAATCGAGGGGGCTTATTTCAAGGAGGATTTGCGACGGGCGCAAATTCACGAAATCGGTAATGTTAACTACCCCACCCAGGTCATCGATATCTACAGCACCGCCTTTGAGAAGAAGCTGAACAGCGAAGCCATTCGCAATAGTGGCTCCAAACTAGTCATTGACTACAGTTATTCGGTTTCGGGTGCAGTCCTGCCGCTCCTGTTGGCGAAGTTTGGCTGTGATGCGGTCGTTCTTAATGCTAGCTTGAACCAAGTTGCTCTCTCGGCAAATGAACGAGAAGGATTACTCACTCAGTTGGGTCATGTTGTAGAGGCACTGAAAGGGAATTTTGGTGCACAGATCTCTGCGAATGGTGAACAGCTGATTTTAGTGGATGAAGCGGGGATGCCGTTCCGGGGTGAGATGTTAACGTCGCTGATGGTGAGCGTCATGCTAACGGCTAATCCCAGAGGCACGGTGGTGGTGCCGGTGCATGCCTCCAGTGGTGTGGAACAAATTGCCCGACGCCACGATAGCAAAGTGATTCGTACCAAAGCGAGTCCAACTGCTTTGATGGAGGCATCTCAAAGTTATCCCAATGTAGTATTGGGAGGCAGTGGGGACATGGGCTTTATTTTCCCACAGCTCCATCCAGGATTTGACGCAATGTTCTGTGTCGCCAAGTTAATCGAGATGCTGACGGTGCAAGAGCGATCGCTAGCTCAGATTCGCGGCGAACTTCCTCGCGTTTCCCACAAGTCCTACACGGTTCGCTGCCCTTGGACGGTGAAGGGGGCGTTAATGCGCCATCTGGTGGAAACTCATTCCAGTGATAACTTAGAGTTAATCGATGGCGTGAAGATTATCAATCCCCTGAACGACAACTGGGTCTTGATTTTGCCAGATGCTGGAGAGCCTCTCGTTCACATCTATGCCAACAGTGATGACCGGGAGTGGGTGGATGAAACTCTAAGGAAGTACCGCAGCTACGTCCAAGAGTTTGTGGAAAACCAGCAGGGCGCAGAACTTTCTAGAGCTGAGCCCCCTGTTGTAGAGCAGTCGGCTTGCTAGTGGTTAGTGGTTAGTGGTTAGTGGACTAAAGAACTCTACTAACGACTCGCTACTAAACATTCATCCAAAACCAGATAGCTAGCTGAACCCAACAGCTCTGGTACACTTGTTCTATTATGGATTGGGGAGAACGTTGAACACTTGTACGGACTCCTCAATCTTATTTAATTGTTACTGGTAGGCATGGCTGAGCTATCTGTCGCTAGAATGCGATCGCACAGCAAGGGAGTGCCAGTCACTCAGCAACAGTGGCAAACTAAGAGCAAGTTAAAGACCAAGAGCGCCAGGAGACTCGAACGATGAACAGTTGCATCTTGATGGCACAAATCATTCAAGATCCAGAACTTCGCTACACAGCCGATACTCAAACTGCGATCGCCCAGATGCTCGTTGAGTTTCCGGGGTTGCGGGCTGAAGACCCACCAGCAACGCTAAAAGTGGTTGGGTGGGGGCAATTTGCTCAGGAAATTAAGGAAAACTATTCAGTTGGCGATCGCGTCATCATTGAAGGTCGCTTGAACATGAATACCATCGATCGCACCGAAGGATTCAAGGAAAAACGTGCTGAATTAACTGCCAGCCGGATTTATAAACTAGGAACCGACACTGTTTTCGAGCCACATGTCGCTATGCCTGCAACAACGTTCGATGCCCCAGCCCCAGCATCTTCCACAAAATCCAATAATGTTGTTGTACCGTTAAGACCGCACGCCTCATCAAACCCGGTGTCGAATCCCAAAAATTTGGATCGAGATTTTGCCTCTTCCACCCCTGAACCCGACTTTGAACCCACTCGAGTTCACACCTCGACCACGGTTAACGCAGATAGCGAAAAAGATTTGGATGACATTCCCTTTGTGCGACCTGTTAGCCTCAGAACCACAGAGAAGAACCTTCAAGACCTTTGGGAATTTGAGGCTAATCGACCTGGGATTTGGCTGTCTGGAAACAGAGGCTTATACCTCTAAAGTACATACAACTTAGCTTTTGTGCGGTGAGTCCTCTGGACAATTCCAGCCCCTCTGAAGCGAGGAGAGGAACAGCACGAAGGAGACTCAAATACCAGTGAGTAGTGAGCCATTAAGGGCTTGCTACAAGCTGTGTTGTTGTCTTGAATTTAATTTAACTTAGTAATTTTGATAGCATTGACTCTAAAAAAGTAAACTTACATGTTATTTACTTGTACTTCTAAAAGATGGTGGTAAATTAATAATTGAAGCTACAAAGCTTCTCTGACAGATACAACAACGTTCACAGTTAGCTTAAGAGGTAAAAAACGCTGTTTGATTTAACATCTGTCTCGCATAATAACAGCAACACTCAACAAGAAAGCTGATATTTCCTCAGTTAGTAAAGTGGGAGCAATGCAACTGAAGTATTCAACTCAGTGCAACTCTACATTTAATGACCTAGGAGAGGAGATTCCTCAGCGAGTATAGCTTGGGTGTTGCTGTTGTTTTAAAGATTATTAGATATCTCGTTGTTACATGCAGATTGATTTCGAGCAATAACGATTAAGGGACAATTTAAGTAGTGTTTCGACTCTTATACCCACTGGTTCATGCTCTCCAGCCGTATTTAGTACCAGTGTGCTTTTGCTTGACTTGGGGATTAATCGTTCTCCTTGGTTGGACTGTCTGGTCAGCGATGAGAGATAGTGTTGCTGTTGCCAAACGCATGCATCAAATTCCCTGTAGCAACTGTCAGTTTTTCACAGATGACTACCGCCTTAAATGTACAGTTCATCCCTCAATTGCGAATAGTGAAGCCGCCATCAACTGTTTGGACTATCGTTCGCAGACGCAGCAATTGAGTGCAAGCAGGAACTCGCCTAACTATTTTTGAGGATTAACCGTTCATGCTGGTTCAAAAGCTTAAGGCTTGTGCAGAGTTTATTGCTGGTGATGGCACTCAACTTCGGGAGCTATTACATCCGGATAAACAGCCGCTAGAGCTACGCTACAGCTTAGCGCATGCAACCCTGCCGATGGGTAAAACTTCGACCCCCCACTCGTTGAAAACATCTGAAGTTTACTACATCCTCAGCGGTAAGGGTGAGATGCACATTGATGGCGAAACACAGCAAGTGGAGCCAGGGGATGCAATCTATATTCCCCCCAATGCAAGGCAATTTATTCGCAACATCGGAGACGAGCTGCTAGTGTTTATTTGTATTGTTGATCCAGCGTGGCGTAAGGAAGATGAAACAGTCTACGAAGAATGAACGGCTATTCAGGAAAAGTCCTGAGTTAAATCGATAATTAAGTCAAACCGAAAGTTATTGACTAAATCTGCTAGAGCTGACTTTATTGCCGATTGAGTTTCGGGAATTTGGTCGAGCAGGGTGAGCATTTGTTCATAATCACCGCAAACTGCTGCTAGGTAGAGTTGGGAGATCCAAGAGGGAGGCATTACGGCAAGAGCCTCTTTTGTCTGTACCTCAATGCTTGCTCTTGATCGCAGGGAAGTCAGTTGAGGGGAGTCTTCATAGACATACTGTACGCCTAAGTGTGCGGCTATCTTTTCCAGAAGCACTGACTCTCGGAAAGGCTTGCGCACAAAATCATCACAGCCTGCCGACATGACAACCGCTCGTTTGTCATCAAAGACACTGGCGGTGATGGCAATAATCACAGTCGCCTGACCTTTAATGTGAGCTTTAATGCGTTTGGTGGCTTCATAACCATCCATGACGGGCATCCGCATATCCATCAGAATGAGGTGCGGTTCCCAACTTTCCCAAAGCGCAACTCCTTCTTGACCGTTGCTAGCTTCGAGTACCTCAAATCCCAACGGTTGTAGCAATTTAACCAGCAGGTGGCGATTCTCCCATCTATCCTCAACCACCAAAATACGATAGGTTGGTTGATTGGGAGCCAATGCGATCGCTCGCTTTTTTGGAGCCTGACAAGGTGTATCAGCTTCTCGAACAAGTGTTACAAGAACATCAAATATGGCAGTTGTACCCTGACCCAAGCTACTGTTGATGGTTAATTTCCCACCCATCAACTCGACAAATTTCTGGCTGATGGCTAAACCCAAACCCGTTCCCTCTTGAGAATTGCGACCCGTTTCGGTTTGAACAAAGGCATTAAATAATGTGGCGAGTTCATCCGGGGCAATGCCGGGTCCGGTATCTTCAACTTCAAAGTGAATCGTCAGTTGTTCGTTGTCAGACTTCTCCACCCCCTCTTGGGTCAGAAGTGAAGCAGAGGTGACTACTGACGAGTGAGTACTGACTACAGACACGCACAATGTCACGCTTCCTGCTTCCGTAAATTTGATGGCATTTCCCAAAAGATTAATCAAAACTTGGCGGAGTTTGCTCTCGTCCGTTTGCACGTACTGAGGAACATCTGGAGATAGGTCGAAGATGAGGTGTAAGCCTTTGGAACGAGCTTTGAGTTGCAGCATCTCTTCAAGGCTGTCTATCAAGCGATACAAATCGAAGCGACTGGGATTGAGTACCGTCCTCCCTGCTTCGATTTTCGACATTTCTAAAACATCGTTGATTAATTCGAGTAAGTGTTCGCCACTGTGCGTGATGATGGAGAGTTGTTCGTGCTGAGACGGCGTTAGATTTGGTTCGCGGACAAGTAATTGAGTGAAACCGAGAATAGCATTGAGCGGGGTGCGCAATTCGTGGGTCATATTCGCCAAAAACTCGCTTTTGGCTCGGTTCGCCGATTCAGCATAACGTTTTTCTGCTTCTAGGGTTAAGTTTTTCGCTCGGAGTTCCTCCGCCAGCTTGTGTTCTGTAATATCCAGTCCTACCGACTGAAACTCAATAATATTGTCCTGTTCATCAAAAATTGCTCGGTTACTCCAGCGCTGCCAGCGAATTTCTCCATTAACGATAACTTGGTGTTCGTAGATGGCAACTGAGCGAGTAGGAGTGAGAGCAAGCAGAGTATTCATGCGATCGCTAATTTGATCTCGGTTTTGATCAGGAACGAACGGGATAAATGCCTGTCCGAGCAATTGGTCACGATTTTTTCCGAAATAACGACAGTAAGCTCCGTTGACAAACGTTAGGCTGCCATCAGGTAAGTAACGACAGATCAGTTCGGTTTGATCTTCGACAATGCCACGGTAGAGTGCCTCGCTTTTTTTCAGTGCCTGCTCTGCTTCAATGCGCTCTCGAATTTCTTGTTGCAGTGCCTGATTGGCTGCTGCGAGCTGCGCCGGACTCGGAAGTGCTAAAGCTTTGGGGATTAAGGGGACTAGCATTCCTGCCGTATACAAGGAGACGGTGGCAGTAGACGCTTTGACAAAACCCGATAGCCAATAGGTAGGATGCCACAGCGTCCAAATTTCTATGAGGTGACCGGTACCACAAAAAACGATGAAAGCACCAAACAGCAGGAAAATCCAGTTGAACGGTACATCTCGTCTTTTTTGGACGAAATAAATGAGCATTAGCGGAATTGAGTAATACGCTAGTGCTATTAAGGCGTCTGAAGCAAGATGTAACCCTACTAAAGTGGGCTTCCAGAGGTAGCAATGACCGTGAGGAATAAAAATTTCCGCTAGCATCAATTCCTTAGACAGATGTGATAGCGTGGGTTTTATCTCATTAAAATCCAATATTTTTACGGAAATTACAACCTGAGACAGGGTGATCTTGGTCTTAAAAGGGAAAGCCCAAGGAAATTTGACTGGGAGCTAATTCAGTCATGCCAATGCAGGCGTTTAGATGACAAAGTTTGGGACTAGTGCAGATGCAGAATTAGAAGCTCGTCCCTAGTTGTGATCTAGACCGTTAGTATTTTAAAACACTATATATTACAAGAAGGTCACCTAGCTAGCCTCGTTTACACGGGTGTAACCGAGTATGAAGCGCATAGGACAGTTGACCCAGAGCGATCGCAAAATCTACTCTACCAGGACTTTCAGATCATTCATCCGAGTGCCAAATCAAAGATTTGCATGAGAGTTATAGCCCTCAAACTCTCCACTAGTTAAACTAGGTGATGAGCACGAGGCTTGTAGACGTTTTGAGAGTTGTAGGTGTGTTGAACCCCTTAGTGTCCACCGAAAAAGGAAATCCCCGACCCAAACCGGTGAGCCAGGGAGTGTCAATCAGGGTGCATCTACCATCCCACTCTTCCAAGATTGGCTATAGCGATCCGGACAAATTTAGGATAATTTGCTCGTTAAATCTGAAATGTTAACCGTTGCTCGTTAGGCAACCCCCAACGGCAATCTTGGGAAACTTTCAGGCGGTTGAGTCAATCTATACATGGATAGGGATAATGCATTCTCAAGATAACGACTTAGCCAATGCCATTGAACTATAGCAACATTGACCAGGCAGCAGTGGCACAAGAATTCCACATTTCTGTGACCCCCTTAAGGGAAGACGAATATTTGGTGCGCATCGACAAGCCTTCTGCGCCAGGAGTTCCATTGGCAGAAGAGCAAGTTCGCTGGCCAGTTGAGGATTGGT
>JAIUYC010001020.1 GCA_020216575.1 Coleofasciculus sp. S288
CCGTGCGATCGCTTGTGCTAGAGTTCCAGTATTCCCATACGCCGATGCATAAAGCAGCGCAACTGTCAACTCTTGAGTCTTTTGCTGTTCACACCACTGGCGATAGGACTGAGTGAGGGGGATGAGGCTGTAGCGGACTAGAGGACCGTGACCTGTAGCATACAGTCTTGCTTGAAAGTCAGCCAGTTTATCTAACGCCGTTTCTGCACTGCGTGCGTGGGGGGCAAACAGGCAATCGAAGTAATAGCGTCGGTCTTCGCTAATCGTCGTCCAACCTTCATCTAAGACTTGGTCGCCGCAGACGTGAGCACCGAATAACTTATCGGTGAACAGAATTTCGGTTTGGGGGTCGTAGGTGCAAAGGGCGTCAGGCCAGCGAGGACTGGGAGTTGGGATAAATTGCAGGTGATGACCTTTGCCTAAATCCAGGGTTTCGTCACCTCGGACTACGGTGATGTTGAGCGTATGGTCGGGTAGGAGGTTGCGGAGAGCGATCGCACCTGGATTGGAGCAAACAAAGGTAATCTGAGGAGCGAGTTTGAGTAGGGCTTCTAGGGTGATGGCACGGTTGGGATTAACGTGACCGAGAATCACGTAATCGATTTGTTTAGGGTCGAGGCGTTGTTGCAGTGCTGCCAGAAAAATTTCGGTAAAGGATTCACCGGGTGGGTCAAATAGGGCAATTTTATCGGCTTGAATGATATAGGAATTGGCAGTTGTGCCACGTTGCAGGGCGTATTCGATTTCAAACTTGAGTCTGTCCCAAGTCCGCGATCGCAATACGATGGTATCCGCACCAATTGGGAGAACTTGGACATCTCGCTGCTTTGTTTCTGGCATAATTTTGACCCTTTATTATGTATTTTTGATGATGAGTTGGGGATAAACAATCCCTGGCGAATGAATTCGTGCTTAGATAAACAAAGCTGTAGGGGCAAGTTTAACCTAGATATCGGCTTTTCCACTCATCAATTCGGTAAACCCGCCCCTACGATCAATAACGATGCCAACGGACGTGATGTGAAACCTGCTCCAGGCAGGTTTTGTTTGTGTAGCCCCAGACTTCAGTCTGGGGGCTTTTGCTCCCTTCCATAAATCTTATTTTAAGATGATTTGGTTTTATTCCAAAATCCAGAGAATGTGTTATTAAATTCAAAGCCTACCTGCTACTAGCAGATAGGCTGGAAAAGTTTTTTTTTACAGAAAGAGCCTTGGCTCAACTGATTCATTGTTTTTTAGCTCTCTTCTGGAAGTTGACAAAGCTATTGGTTTTTCTCAGAACCATTAACCTTGCCTAACTAACTTTTTAATGAAATGGTGTAGGATTTGTCGCTCTTGGTTTTTATTTTGGCTATAATCTTCTACCATTTCCAAAACTTCTCGAGTTGCTGTAATCGTTGCGTAAGTCATTGGTTAACCTCTTAAGATGTTAAGGTTTGTTTTTTTGTGTACTTAACTTAATACTAGTCCTTAAAAACAGAGTTGCACAGTTGTTTTAAAATCGCCGAAACTATTATGGAAAAAGGGCTTTAGACAAATAGAGGGTTGCAGGTCACGCTTGTATTAAAACTGCTGATCAGTGAGTGCATTCCCGAAGTATTACAAAAACTGAACACTATTGAGGAGATGGGCAATTTACTTCCACCCGATCGCAGGAAGTAAACGAAATGACCTTGTATAGAGGTCAAGTTTCAGTAGTGACACTGTATAAAATGTTTTGAAAAATCTTGAAGATTTGCAGGCAGTACGGAGAGGATTAAAAGAGTTGAGAAGCAGTTTCCAGTAATGAAAAAAGTTCCCCTTTTTCGATAAAGTTATTTTATCCGTTAAAGCCGTATCTATGGAATGCAGAGATAGGTTCATCTTATTATTGATTCACCTACTGGAGTCAGGGGTGAGAATTGTTTCCATTGGCGCTACTGTGAAGGGCTTGGCAGGACGGGAGGGTGAACCAAGAGTTTTGAGGTGTAACTGTGGAGGCTTGAGCGACAAGAATGGTTTGCCCATCGGGGGTTTTCACCCAGCCTTGAGCTTCTACAATTGGCTTGGGGGGGGTACTGCTGGGATTGGTGTTGAGATTGGCATGATTAATGTTTTCTCTCTGGGAGTCGAGGGTTACCCATTCGGAGACAATGGCATCGGTATTAAGAGGGTCAAATGGATTGGGTGGCATACCCCCTCGCCCTGTAACGACAAAGCTGCTTGTCTGGGCTGCACCACCGGGAGTACAGGTGCGATCGATTTGGCTTTCGGCATCAATTAAGTTAGAAGGTAACTGGGCTAGCCCTCGACTTGGGTCAATACCGGGAGTGTGGAGGATATATTCTCCCGACAAGCCGAAGGTGGAACTGACCGTTATATCGTTTTTGGGAGTGCGTCGGGGTCGAAATTGGATGCCGAAGAGCCCTTGGGTGGTAACATCGACTCGTCCCCCGTTACCTTCAACTGCGTTGGCGATAATGTCGCTGCCTTCGGAGCCAGTTGGAGGTGTGGCAACGATGAAGGTGGAGTCGATGGTGACGTTGCCACCGTTGGCATTGCTGAGGGCGCTGGCGGAGATGAGGCTTTCATTTTCCATCCACAGGAATTCTAAGTTTGAGAGGGTGATGTTCGCTCCACCTTCAGCCGCATCACTCTTTGCTGTTTCGGCAGAAAGTGTGCCTCGGTTGACAGTGAGAGAATTAGCGCTAATGTTCA
>JAIUYC010001021.1 GCA_020216575.1 Coleofasciculus sp. S288
ATCGCGATCGCTTCCTATAATAGGAGCTTTAAGTTCAGATATCTGACTGTTTTTGGCATCCTGTCGCAACTGCTGCCACAGCGCTTCATCAAAATCGCGCCACTTCTGGAAAGCAAACTGTTCACGAAATAATCCAGGTGCAATATTTAAGGCTTTTAAGCTTGCTTCTAAGGGTAACGTTCCAGATCCGCACATGGGGTCTAAAAATGGTAAATTCGGCTCCCACTCTGCGATATCCAGAAGAGCAGCCGCTAACGTTTCCTTAAGAGGAGCCAGTCCCACGGCAGGTCGATATCCCCGTCGATGCAAGCTCGAACCCGAACTATCTAAACTAAGAATACAACGGTTTTGATGGATGTGGACGTTGACTAACAAATCAGGATTTTCAGTATTAATGCTAGAGCGCTGACTGAATTGGCGGCGCTGTTGGTCTACGATCGCATTTTTGACTTGTAGCGCCGTGAAGTGAGTATGGTTGAGATTGCGATTGCCACCTGTCGCGTTTACGGCTAGAGTGTTGTGAGGCTGGAGGTACTGCTCCCAGGAGATTTTCTGCACTTCTTGATAAAGGCGCTCGGCATCCGGACAGGAGAAGTCTCGTAGCGGAACGAGTACCCGGAAAAGGGTTCTCGCCCAAAGATTAACGCGGTAGAGTAAAGTGCGATCGCCTTTAAAATGTACCCCAGTAAAATCAGGACGGACGTCCAACGCACCTAAACGTTCGAGTTCTGTGACAGCAATTGGTTCTAGACCACGGGCAACCGTGGCAAAGTAGTCATTCATAGACTATGATTTGATTCACTCCATGCCCATAAGATAATCAAAATTCTCCTCTCCTACTTTCTCTCGCAGAGTCTTGAGAATTTTCATGGGATTATCATAGGGACCGCTAACATAAAATGGCTTACCATTACGACCGCACTGGATTTTTGGCTCACCACTCCATTTGCCCAAATGCGATCGCGTTTTTTCAAAATCCGAGTGAGGGCTAAACCCTAACTGTGCTGCATACTCCACTCCACTAAATACAACTGCCTGCGCCTGCTCTAAGGTAATTGCCAGCGGTTCGTCAGGAAAGTATCGATAGACATTGCTCATGGCTTGTTTGTAATCAGCTCGGTCTAGCCTTCTCGGACCCATCGTATCCTTAACGCCCAAGCACCACAAATCTACCAGATAGGTACAAACAGTTAGACGGTTGTTGGCAACTTGCCGAGCCACGGAAACCAACACTAAGCTGCTATTCATCTCGTCCTCTGGCTCTTCAGCGCTGTTGTTGAAGAATCTCTCTACACAGCTTGCATTGACTAAGCATTCTGCGATCGGATCTAATTCTCCAGACGCTGCACGGATCAGTGTGGTTTGTTCCGCTTGTTCTTTGATAACGGCACTCACCTCAGCAACCTTTAACCCCAACTTTCTTGCAATTTGCTTCGGGGTTAAGTTCCTAGCGCGTAAATCTAGTATTTCCTGTAGTTGTTCTGGCTCCATCATTCGTATCCAGCGCTTTTAAAGTTCTACAATAAATTGGTGCAATCGGTTTACTATTCAATGTCAGATTTCTTAAAACTTCCTAAAACATTCATGCTCCTCGGTTCAGGAGAGCTAGGTAAAGAATTTGTAATTGCTGCTCAACGACTTGGTAATCATATCATTGCTGTTGACCGCTACGACAATGCGCCAGCGATGCAAGTGGCTGATAGTTCAGAAGTCATCAACATGCTGAGTGCAGAGGAGTTGGAACGAGTTGTTGCAAAGCATCAGCCTGACTTTATCATTCCAGAAATTGAAGCCATCAGAACGGAGAAACTGCTGGAATTTGAGCAGAGAGGAATCACCGTAATCCCTACGGCGATGGCAACGAACTACACAATGAACCGAGACAGAATTCGAGAACTAGCTCATCGTCAATTAGGTATCAGAACGGCTAAGTATGCCTATGCGACAACACTCGACGAACTGATTGAGGTTTCTCAACAAATCGGTTTTCCTAATGTTGTCAAACCCGTGATGTCATCTTCTGGGAAAGGTCAATCGGTTGTTAATAATCCAGAGGAAGTAGAAAAGGGTTGGAATTATGCCATTGAAGGGTCTAGGGGTGATAGTCAAAAGGTTATAGTTGAAGAATTTATTGAGTTTGAGCTAGAAATTACCTTATTGACCATTAAGCAGTGGCATGCACCTACGATTTTTTGTTCAGCGATTGGGCATCGTCAGGAACGGGGCGATTATCAAGAGTCCTGGCAACCCGTCGCTATCTCTGAAACAATGAGTCGAAACGCTGAGGCGATCGCAAAAAAAGTTACGGATGCTTTGGGAGGTGCAGGAATTTTTGGAGTGGAGTTCTTTGTCACCAAAGATGAAGTCATTTTTTCCGAACTTTCTCCTCGACCTCATGATACGGGCATGGTGACTCTAATTTCTCAAAATTTGAATGAATTTGAGTTACATCTAAGAGCTATTTTGGGTTTACCAATTCCTAAGATCGAGCAACTGGGAGCGTCAGCAAGTGCAGTAATTTTAGCCCAAGACTATTCCGATTCCATCAGCTTTGAAGGTGTGGCTGAGGCTTTATCAGAGCCAGATGTAGAGTTGAGATTATTTGGTAAGCCAGATTCACGCCCTTTTCGCAGAATGGGAGTCGCTTTAGCCAAAGGAAAAGATGTTCAGGAAGCTAGGGAGAAAGCCAACAGAG
>JAIUYC010001022.1 GCA_020216575.1 Coleofasciculus sp. S288
TGTTCCCTATTATGTAAAGAAACTTTTCCAGTTTTCTCTCAGCGGTTCTATTTATAAAGATTCAGTAAATTTACTCCCCTACCTATAGACATATTTTCTAGGCAGTGCTTAAGTAGGGTATTAATAGCAAAACAAATTTTCTAAGTAGATAGACGGAGGTTATTTAAAGTTGTGTTAAGGAAAAGTTAGGAGGCAATTTATTATATAGAGTCTCCATCCAAGGAGTTGGTTAAAACTCTTTGGAAGTAGGTTTTTTTCACTTTAAAATTAAACTTTATCTACACAACTTTATTTCACAGTTTAGAATTTCCGTGTTTTGCACATGTAGTTAATTGGGTTTCGGTCAAGCTTTCATATCTAGACTTGAACAAGCGCCAAGTTAACGATATTGATCCTCAGCTATGCACCGCACCCTGCTGGGAAGCTGCTAACGCTTGGAAACAGCCAAGCCAGCGTCATAATGGTTTTCTCCTACATGGAGGGGAAAATTCTAAATTTTTTTAGTCGATGGGACTTCCTAGCAGTTGAGCGATTCGATTCTTAGTTTTATCTGCTATAACCCGTTCAAAAACACTCAAAAAACCACTATATCCGACAACTGATCGCCGAGTTTTAACTTTTATTGCTAGATGCGTAAAAAGGCTTTTACTTCTCCTGATTAGTTAACAGATAGGTGCAATTTATCTGTTGAATAAATTCGGCTATATCCAGAAGGGGTTGCTATGAATATGTTTCAATTTCTTGGGTGGATGCTAGTAAATCACTCATTTTTTAATTTAGTTTTTAAACCCTTGAAAATCCCCCTCATTGACATCTTTTTTTCAAGATCGAGCGCCATCGCTAAAAAAATAACGTTGAAAAACCAATAAAAATACAGGATGCCAACTTATGGTTTTAATAGAAAACTCGCAGTTTGTTCGAGAAAAACACTATCCTAAACCAATCAATCAGTTACCGAACGAATGTGAGGTAATAGCTCAGCCGGATGACAGTCCTCTCGTTTCCTTAGTCGTACCCGCCTATAACGAAGCTGGGGTCATAGAGACAAATTTGGAGCTTCTCTGTCATTACATGAAACAGTTGGAGGATGAATATCGATGGGAAATAATTGTCGTCAATGATGGAAGTATTGATCGCACGGGAGAATTAGCTGAGGCGCTCGCCACAAGCACAAATAATATTCGTGTTGTGCACCATCTCGTGAATTTTGGACTCGGTCAAGCCCTCAAATCTGGCTTTAGCAGTTGCAAGGGCGATTATGTTGTAGTAGTCGATCTGGATCTAAGCTACGCCCCTTACCATATTGGGAGGCTTCTGACCAAGATCAGAGAAACCAAGGCAATGATTGTGGTTGCCTCCCCCTACATGAAAGGAGGCAAAATCTCCAATGTTCCTTGGTTCAGGCGAAGTCTAAGTATCTGGGCAAATCGATTCTTATCCTTTGCTGCTAAAAGAAGCTTGGCAACCCTGACGGGGATGGTTCGGGTTTATGATGCTAGGTTCCTAAAAGCCATCAACCTGAAATCGATGAGCATGGAAATTAACCCGGAAATTCTTCATAAAGCTAAACTCTTGGGGGTTCGGGTTGCAGAAATTCCGGCTCACCTACACTGGCAGCCTCAGAAAGCCAAAAAGACGAAGCGCCGATCCAGCATGAGAATCCTGGCACATAGCTGGGCGATTTTCTTCTATGGGTTCCTGTTCAGACCCGTGATGTTTTTCATCATCCCAAGCTTGGTGCTTTTCTTAGTTTCGGTCTATGCCAATCTGTGGGTACTGATTCACTGTTTGACAAGTTACCAGCAACTGGCTGAGAGTACTCGCTTTCCTGACCCAACCGAAGCCGTGGCGATTGCCTTCCAACATGCTCCCCATACGTTTATGATTGGCGGCATGACGTTGATGTTGGCGATTCAATTGTTTAGTCTAGGCATCTTGGCTGTGCAAAGCAAGAGCTATTTTGAAGAGATTTTTTACTTGGGAAGCTCTATCTATGCATCTAGGCAAGGATGCAGGAGAGACAAAACAGACGATTAGGAGCAAGTCCACTCACATCGTTTTCGGATGCCATTCCGTTCGGATCACTAACTCCTAACTAACGAAAAGATCAAGCTTTTGGAAGGTAGTGCGCCGTCCAACCTTATATCAATTACCTAAATATTTGCTACAGATGATTCACGCTCCGGACGCGGGGACGCAGAGATTAATGTGTAGTGCAGCATTCTTTTAGCTAATTGATATTAAACTGTTGCGTTCTATCGTTTCACCCATTTACTGAACAAATTAAAAGGAATCAAACATGGTTAGTACTGATATATCTCAACAAGTGCAACTGAAACTGCCTTCAGATCAAGACGCTTCTGGCCGTACCCTGGGTCAAGAAGAAGTTGAATTGCTGATCCAAGCGATCGCTAGTGGTACACTCACCAGCACAAAGGGAAGATTTGTTAAAACCTTAGAAGAGCAATTTGCTCAGATGCTGGGCGTCAAGCACGTCTTTGCCTGTTCTTCAGGGACAGCAGCAATCCATACAGCGATTGCAGCGATTGACCCAGAGCCAGGGGATGAGATTGTGACAACGTCCATCACAGATATGGGAGCACTAGCGCCAATCCTTTACCAATGTGCGATTCCTGTTTTTGCAGATGTCGATCGCAGAACGTGGAATGTCACGGCCGAAACGATTGAAGC
>JAIUYC010001023.1 GCA_020216575.1 Coleofasciculus sp. S288
CCCTCACTCAAGAGTTGCAACCCGGTCAACGGTGGGAAGAAAGCCGAGTCATTGAACTGTTGGAAGAAGTCTTGAGCATTCTGGCATTTGTCCATCAGCACGGCGTCATTCATCGCGACATCAAGCCTGACAACCTGATCCGGCGCAACTCAGACAGAAAATTAGTCTTGGTGGACTTTGGCGCGGTTAAGCAAATTCGCACGCAACTGGCTACTGCTTATGGCGCACAGGCAAGCGCCACCATTGCGGTTGGTACTCCGGGCTATATGGCAAGCGAACAGGCGTTGGGTCAACCCCGTCCCAGCAGTGATATTTACGCGCTGGCTATCATTGGCATTCAGGCGCTCACAGGTCTGATGACATCGCAGTTTGAGGATGACCTGAATACGGGCGAACTGCTTTGGCAGCATCGGGCGTCGGTAAGTCCAGGGCTGGCAATGGTCTTAACTAAAATGGTGCGCTACCACTTTAAAGACCGTTATCAGTCAGCCGCAGAAGCTCTACAAGCCCTGCGGCAGTTGAATAGTCCCTATGCATCCACGTCGTACCCGACGACTCCTGCCTACCCATCTGTTAATGATGTCCCGCCTCCAAGACAGAGTGCGCCGCAACCCTCCTATCCAACACCTCCATCGCCGCCGTCAGAACGCAGAACTCTGCCAGTGACGCCTCCCCCTCCTCCTCCCCAACCTGTTGTTTCCCAACCGAGTTATGAACGGAGTTATGAGCCAGCTCGTCGCTCTAACAGCTTTTTCCCAGTCTTCGTGAGTATGGTGATAGCTGTTGCGGCAGGAGTTGGGTTAGTTTACGGGATGCGTGAGGGTTCGTTTGCATCGTTCTTTGATGGCGATGATCAGGGAGATAGGTCGGATGAAGTTTGTACGGTGACGGCTGGCGCACTGAACGTTCGCTCCGAACCCCAAGGAAATGTCGTTAATACCGTTAGACGAGGAACAAATCTCTCGCTAACCGGTGAGGAGAAAGGTGAGTGGGTTGAAATAAACTCTCCAGTAAAAGGGTGGGTTTATGACGGGGGAAATGGGTACATCAACTGTACGGTGGCAACTCAGGAACCGGCTGAACCTAAGACGCAACCTAGCCCCACACCCGTTGAGACAAAACCGAGTCCTTCACCTGTTACCACACCCACACCAAAAAACTCCCCTGACAAACCCAAGCCGGCTGATAACGGTGCAGGCATTTTGGCAAAAGCGGCTGAGAAGTATCAGTCAGGAGACTTGCAGGGTGCGATCGCGGATGCTCAATCTGTTCTCCCAAGCAGTGCTGATTTTCAAGAAGCCCAGGCAAAAATTGAGCAATGGCAACGGGATTGGAACGCCGCTCAAGAAAAATACAATAACGTTCAAAAAGCTCTTGATGAAGGGAAGTATATTGAGGCGTTGCTTTATGCAGCAGATGCACAGAGAAGTTTTCCAGAACAACGCTATTGGCGAGAGAGGCTGAATCAACTGATTGAGGACGTCAAGAGACGAAAAGCTGAAGCTGACGCACAGAAACCAGCACCCTCTCCAACTCAACCCACTCCGAGTACACCAACAGAACCGGTAACACCATCTCCTACACAAACTGAGGCAGTTCCTGGAACATAGGATGGCTTGCTTCATTGCGAATTAAGGCTGTAGGGGCGACGCATACGTCGCCCCTGTTTATTTGGCAGGACTTACGCAGATTTGTCTCTAAACCGCCAGTTGTAGGGACACGATATATCGTGTCCCTACCAAATGTAGCGTCTGTGCGTAAGTCCTGTTTGGGTCAAAAACTTTGTTCAGCTCAATCGGGAAACGAACACTCAACAGTAATTTTTAGGTTACTTTTAGCCGTTCCTTTTGTTACGTAAGGAATACCTGCTTCGCCACCGAGTTCAATGCCGAATTCTAAGGTGACTTTGTCTACATTAGCGATCGCAAGTTTCTTAAACGCATTCAAAGTATAGACAGTATAAGCCCGAATCGTACCTTGAATGACCTCAAAATCTTGCACGAATTGCTTTTGAGCTATGCCTTTTTTAATCGGTGCTTGTTCTTCATCTTCTGCAAAGTCTTCCGTAATGACTGCGGGAGCGTCTACATCCTCTGTGGCTTCAATATAAATGACAGTGCCGTCTTCTAGCCGGATAGGTGTAACTTTAGTCATAAAATTCAATTTTGTTATCAAGTTTCTCAGTATTACAACACTCTTTGAGTACAATCATCCGGAAATGTGAAATCCAGTACTAAGTACCCGCGAGGGTACTGTCAAAACTTGACAGGTTAGGAAAACTAGATCTGTAGGTCAATTCGTCCGGAAAGACGGGCAGCAGCCTTGTATTAGGAGAGTATCTTTTCTGGACTTGACATCTGACGGGATTTGGTGGTATGCGTCGGGATGCTTTGGTCGTTGGGATTAATCGATATAACGGATTACCTTCTTTGGAATCCCCTGCCAAAGATGCAGAAGCGATCGCTCGTCTGTTGGGAGAGTATGGTGACTTTAAGGTGCGACGGCTACCAGAAGCACAAAAAGATGGTGCTATTCGCGTTGCTCAAACCAGAAAGGTTTGTGTCGCTGAACTGGAAGAGGAGTTGCTAAAACTCTTTCTACCACAAGGAAACTATATCCCAGACACAGCGCTTTTGTATTTTTCGGGACATGGGTGGCGCAAGCAGTTGGGAATCCTTCAGGAAGGAT
>JAIUYC010001024.1 GCA_020216575.1 Coleofasciculus sp. S288
TCTGCCAGCGCCTGTTGCAAACCATTTCGGTGCCGTTCAAAAACTTGTTCAGTCACGGTGATGAACAGTTGCTCCTTAGTGGGAAAGTGATGGTACAGTGATGCCTGACGAATCCCCACTTCTTCAGCGATATCTCGCATCGTAACGGTGTTGTAACCCCGTTGACGGAAGAGAGTTTCAGCCGCAATCAAGACACGTTCGCGTGCGTTTGATGGAACTTGGTCAAACACTTTAGGTTTATTGAGCAATTAGCAGCTACCTAATACTTGGTAGGCTACTTAATAATATAGTAGTTTTGAAAAATTTTTTAACTTTGTCAAGGGGCGTAGGGAGATTTTTAAGCCTGTACGGCGGGAGATGGGAGCGATCGCAGCAAATTGGATATATTAACTCAGGATTAGCTAGTGCATCACGGCGGAAATAAGTAACCAGCTAAAATCCCCCCCTCCCCCGCTCATATGCTAGGAAGTGGTCATTTATTTCTGCTAGCCTGTACTAGTTAACGTCCCACAATGAAATATTGGCGCGAAACCCTTGCTGTAGCCCAGCGAATCTTGATTGAACTATGGCGGCGTCGTCGTAGCCTGATTTTTTGGAGTATTTTTCCGATTTCTGTCCTCTTACTCAACGGATTGATTTTGGCAGAACGAGCCAAACTGACAACGGCTCAAGCATTTGAAAGTGCTGCCCCTTCTACTTTGGTCGGTGCAGCCTTATTTTTCAGCTGTTTGGGTGGGAGTGTAGCAACAGTGGTTGCCGAGCGAGAACAGCAAACGCTCAAGCGTTTATTTATCTCTCCACTGAGTGGAACCTCCTATTTCCTGGGTATTTTTTTTGCCCATAGCTGCATTGGTATTGGTCAAGCCCTTCTGGTTTATACCGTTGCAGCTTTCTTGGGAGCAGAGTTTCAGGGTTCTGTGCTGCTGGGAGTTTTGATTATTCTCCTCAGCATTATCTCGTATGTGGGGGTAGGATTTATTCTCGGTACACAATTTGCACGACGAACCGAGGATGTCAATGCTTTGGTTGCGGCTTTTGGTGTACCTCTGTTAATTCTGGGAGGAGCATTTCTGCCGACATCGTTGTTTCCAGAAACGTTGCTCGAAATTGCCAAATTTAACCCGATTTATCACATGAATGAAGCGTTGTTGGGCGTCTGGGCGAGTGGCAAGGATTTAGCAGATATTCAAGGGCATTTCGAGTTTCTGTGTGGATTTGCACTCCTGATGGTTGCAGGAGGATGGTTCTCTTATCAACGCATGTTAAATGTTGAAAGGAAGCTGTGAGCAGTCAGTTTTTCGCCAACAAACTAACTTCGATTCCTCTCGAATCAACAAGGAATTGGCGGTTGCCTGTTGACACCCAATGAGAGAATCTACACGGACTAAAGCATTAAAAGAAGTACAAAACTATGATTTATGATCAATCAGATTTTGAGCTTCGCTGTGAGTGGGGTGAGCAGGCTGTTTCCCAACTCGCATCCATTAGTGATGTGGTGGTTATTGTTGATGTTCTCTCGTTTTCAACGAGTGTTGAAATTGCAACGAATAACGGAGCAATAATATATCCTTACCGTTGGCGAGATGAATCAGCAATTGATTATGCTCTGTCTGTCAATGCAGAACTAGCGAGTAGGAAGCGCACATCCAGCAATGGCTACTCCCTCTCGTCTGCCTCACTGCTGAATATTCCTTTAGGAACGAGACTTGTATTGCCTTCACCTAATGGTGCTTCTCTCACATTACGCACAGGGAAAACACCGACACTCGCGGGTTGTCTTCGTAACTGCAAGGCAGTAGCACAGTTGGCTCAAGGCTACGGAACCAAAATTGCTGTTATCCCAGCAGGGGAAAGGTGGGAAGATGGGAGTCTACGACCTGCAATAGAAGATTTAATTGGGGCAGGTGCGATTCTCCGCTATCTGAAGGGAAAACGCTCACTAGAGGCAGAAGTCGCCATAGCAGCATTTCACGGTTTGAAAGATAATCTCATGTCAGCCTTGCAAGGATGTAGTTCGGGTAAAGAGTTAATTGCGTGGGGATTTGCCAAAGATGTTGAACTTGCCGCTACGATCAACACCAGCAGTTGTGTTCCCTTGTTTGCTCAAAACGCTTACGTCAAACGAGAAACTGTCCATTTACCTCCGGTTGACCCTAATTGAGCATACATACTGGAAAAAAGGTATAAGGGCAAGAGCGATCGCATGCTGCAAGCGGAGCAAGTATTACAAGAGCACTATCAACTGCAACGACGATTAGGACGCACCGCCGCAGGGCGTCAAACTTGGCTGGCAACGGACTTACAATCGAACGAACAGGTGACGCTCAAGCTGCTGGCGTTTAATCCTCAGATGCAGTGGGAAGAATTGAAGCTGTTTGAGCGTGAGGCGCAAGTCCTGAAAGCTATCGAGCATCCCCGGATTCCTCGCTATCGAGATTATTTTTCCTTGGATAAGCAAACAGGGGCGGGAATTCCTTGGTTTGGACTGGTACAAGACTACATTCCAGGTTTCTCCCTTCAGGAATTATTAGAACAAGGCAAACGCTTTACCGAAAAGCAAGTGCGAGGAATTGCGACTGAGATTTTAGAGATTTTGATTTATCTGCACGAACTGAGTCCGCCTGTTCTACACCGCGACATTAAACCCAGTAATTTAATCTTGGGAGATGATAAAC
>JAIUYC010001025.1 GCA_020216575.1 Coleofasciculus sp. S288
TGGGGGAATAAAGCTGCCTGTGAGTAAGCCGTGGCGTAGTAAGTCGGCTATCCATTCAGCATCTTTGACATCGGTCTTGCGCCCTGGCACCTTCCATCGCAACACTTCCCTGATAGCGATCGCGTAAGTGCTGGCCAGATGCCCTTTGATTGACGATTCTAATCTTCGTGCTTTCCAGTCCATGCTGGATACCACAATACGCCAGAGCCGATGGGCATCCCGATCCGTCTAACTTTCAGGCTTGATTGCACTGAGGATGATACGACCTCTATGCCAGCAACAGAAAGATACCAGATTTTCATCCCTTTGTTGTGCGCTCTACTCGCATGGTGTCTATCTTGAAAATAGACGCTCCAGACGTGGGGACGCGGGGACGCGGAGAGATATTTTTATTCAAAGTATGTATTTCTTTTATCCATAACAGATTGCCGCCGCTGTCTGTGGGGTGCTCTTAAATAAATAGATGTAAGCAATTTTTATAGTTTTCCTACATCCTCTAAAGAATTGTATTAGTTTGAGGATTATTACCTCTCTATGTTTCTATACTGCATTCTGTTCCCATCCGAAAGTATACGGGACTAGGAGGTTACTATCATGGTTCACACCTTCGAGGTATTGGTTGATATCAAGGAATTCGCTGACTTGATGAGCAATACCTTTCACAGCGGGACGACACGGTACGAAGTTGACGCTGAATCAAAAGAAAAAGCCAATGGCATGGCGCTTTTCCAAGCTAAAAGCGAGCATCCAAAAGGCACTGAATATGACGTTAGGGTAACAAGATTTCTCAGGTAGAGAGCGTTTCACTTAATCATTCATCTGAAAAAAGATTTAACAAGGTGCGATCGCCTTAACCCAAAAATGATAGGACTTACGCAAGTGTCACAAAAATCTGTTTTTTTGTTTGTAGTAAGGGCTTTAGCTCTTTGGAATGAGGACTAAAGTCCTTACTACGAACTGAAAATAATATGCTAGTTGCGTAAGTCCTGAATGAGAAGAGCGATCACACCTTTACGCACTACACAGTAGTTGTCAACTGTTCTTCAGAAACCCAAGCTCCGTGGAAACCATACGGCACCCGTTGAGGCATAATCACCCGCGCCACAGGGGAAGCGGTGACATCTTGGGCATTGACTACGACGAGTTCAGAAGTCGCTGAACCCTCGTCATAGACGAACGTAATCAGCCAACCGTCATCTTCAGCCGTTGCACCAGGACGAGGGACAAATACCGCCTCACCCCCATAGCGCCCCTCACCAAATTTATGAATTTGGGAGTTACCACTGCTAAAGTCGTACTTAATCAAGCCATTGATCAGAGGCATGGGAGGGGCAGGTATCCATGCCGTGTAACCATATCGTGTTGGTCGTCCCAAGAGTTGTTCGTTCACACGGGGGAATTCCGAAGCGCGATCGTCCAACGCCTCTTCTCGCACCGTACCCGTGTTGAGGTTAAACCGCCACCGATACAGGCGAGCAATATCTCCCTCCGTTTCAATCGGCGTTTGGTCAGACATCAAGACATTCGTGGAATTCATCCGGCAAGCAACAAGCACCACTTCATCCCCCTCTTCATAGGCATTGAGGGTATGGAAGACGAAACAAGGTGGACTTTCAAACCAGCGAATGCTGCTATTATCGCCGTGACGGGGAAGGATGCCAAAGCGACTGGGGCGATTTGCTTCAAACATCAAACCGGGTTCTCCCCGCTGCATTCGTTCCATTCTGAACGTTACGGGCAAATCCATAAAGATGGTGTAGTGTTCGGTGATGGCGAAATCATGCATCATCACACCCACGGGCAAATCAATTGGCACCGTCCGCAATAGTTCACCTTCGGCTGAGACAATACTGTATTGCAGGAAGGGTGGGGCAAACATAGAGTAGCCCAAGAACATCATCTCACCCGTCACCGGGTCTATCTTGGGATGGGCAGTAAACGCAGATGCAAGTTTGCCATTGTAGGTGTACTCGCCAACTGTTTCCAAGCTAGGAAGCTTAATCGCGTGAGGCGCACCCCCTTCCCAAAGCGCCAAAAACTTGCCAGCATGCCAAGTTAAAGCTGTGTTAGCTGCATTCTTAAATGAACCGTAGGGGTTGTCCGGCTGAGAGGGTTCTAATATCCCAGTCCAGATAGCACGGCCTTCATCTCGCTCAATCTGAAATCCTCGTGTGCGCACATAGCGGTTGAGATAGGACGCTTTACCGTCTTGAAAGAGTACTCCATGCAACATCCCATCTCCATCAAACCAATGATACTGACCAATGGGTGGGAACTGCGGATTGGGACCATTACGCACGAACATCCCGAATAGGTTACTGGGGAGTTCACCAATAACCCTGAGTTCTGAGGCTGTGATTTCCTCCTGCACCGGGGCAAAGTTACCCTCTAGAAAAGGATTGACTGCGGTTGTAGCCATCTTGTCTGCTTTTATCTGATTTTGCACGTCTACTCAATCGAATGAGCAGAGTTTCTCCTTTGGCTTACCAGGAAAAAAAGGAAGCCTCCTATTTGAACCTTAACAACTCAGCAGCGATGACGGCGCAGTTTTGCCCTTCGATGTCTGATACTGAGTGGCTGTCTAACGTAGAATTTAACGAACCACAGAGGCACAGAGTACGCTGAGGTAAGAGAAAGAGAGAGTTATACGTTTTGCATCCCTATAG
>JAIUYC010001026.1 GCA_020216575.1 Coleofasciculus sp. S288
GGCGTAGTAGGCAGGTAAGATGTCATCGCCGATGCGTCCGGGGAAAGTGGTGAAGTCGCTCATACCGAGTTCTGCGACAATCCCTTCGATGCGCTCCCGCTCGATTCCATCGCTTTGTCCCGGACGTGAACCACCACCGATAATTAACTGCAAGTTAGCCTTGCCCCGCAACTGGGAGCGACCCATCGCACGAACTAAGGTTTCGATTCCCTTGCGCTCGTCAAAGCGTCCTACATAGAAGACAACTTTGGCGTCTGCATTGATCCCCAGTTGCTGCCGTGCTTCGAGGCGGTTAATGGAGCCAAAGCGACGAATATCAGTTCCACAAGGAATGATATCAATATTACCTTTGGTGGAAACAAGCGATCGCATGTGGTCTTGTTCTTGGGGGCTAGTCGCTACAACTCGCTCCGCCGTCTCCAAAACTGCCTTCTCAACACCCAAGCGGGTACTGGCAATCACGGGAATGTTTGTAACTGACTGGTATTTAACAGCTCCAAGAGAATGGTAAGTATGCACCTGCTTGAGCGGTTGCCGCTTTTTCAGCTCCATCCCCACCCATGCAGAAATCCAGTAATTTGTATGTACTAAGGGATACTCAATTCCAGTCTCTTGTTGAAACTTAATCACTTCCTCAACAAACGTGCCGGCATACCCAAAAATATTGTCTCGCGGTACAAATTCCTCTGGACCTGCTGTTAAACGAATGGTCCGACACTGCGGACCATGTTCAACGATTCTGGGTTGTTCAGCATTAGCTTTGCGAGTAAACATATCAACGTGCCATCCTTGCTGAGCGAGGGCTTCACCCACTTGGCGCACGTAAACGTTTTGTCCTCCAGCTTCTTCTTTGCCGATTTCCACAGCGGGATCGCCGTGAACTGAGATTAACGCAATACGTTGTCTATTTGTACTGTCCATAGGTCTGTTTAGTCTGGATTGTGACAAAAGTGAGAGCGGATTGAACTCTCTCCTACCTGCTTTCCTGCCTTTCTAAATTTTTATCACAATTTCTTAATAACTGTTAAGGGCTGAGGTCAGCTAATCGAGCAGCTAACAGGAGGATATGACTTACCTCTCATGTGCGATGCGACACCACCACACAGGTATAATTTCTGCTAATCACGTCTACTTTCGTAGTTTTTTCCGTAGATGTCTGGAAAAAATTGATACTCGTTAGCTCAATAGGGAACACTTTTTTTTCCCAAAACTAAGTATACAGGTCAGCCTTGCAAGTTGCAAAATGTAACGGAACTGAGAGCGGGGAAGCTCATTTCACAAAGGGTGACAGAGGAGAGTCACTCCCGCTTTTGTTCATGGTTCATGGTTCATGGTTCATTGCTATAGCAAATACCATAGATGCAATAGCTTTCCCGAAGAGCGCTAAGTGAACGCAAGAACCTAGTTATATGGAAGTACCTGAGTTACCCGAAGACATAGCCAGCGACCCGCACATGGCATGGCTACACCTAAAGATGCTTCAACTCTACCGCAACAGTCGTAGAACATCGATCAACCTGCCTACGGTCGCAGCTATGCTAATGCACCCCGATGCACCTCCACCGACTAAGGAAGAGTTAAACCATGTAAACTCGCTTCTTGAGCAAGAAATTGCGCTCTTAATCGATCTAAAGGCATACATTCAACGATTACTTGACCACTATGAGCGACGAGGAACTTCAGCGCCAGATTGATGAACTCAAGCGGCAAATCAACACCATGTCTCAGTTCATGGGTTCTTTCGCAGAAGAGGTTATGCGCTTGCATTTAGAGCTGCGTGACCTTCAGCAGCGAGTAGCAGCTATGCAGGGTAATCAAGACAACGGTAGCAATGGAGCGAGTCACTAGACTAGCACGGCAGAAGTTTTCCACTAGTTCCAACAGCAGAGGAGGCAGGGGGAGAATTTTTACTGGTGAGTTATTTCCGTGAGCCTGCACTAGCCATTGATAGAGTTACACAAATTTAGTATCCCGAGTTCGTCACTTGGAGTTGTAACTTGTTTGGTAAAGCGCTAAACTTGGATAGCAGCTCAAAGGTTGAGGAGCAACTGAGTGTGAAAATTTTGATGTTGAAACACTCATAGTCTAAAACCCCCCCTGGAGAGGTGGCTGAGTGGTCGAAAGCGGCAGATTGCTAATCTGTTGAAGCGTTTAGACGCTTCCGAGGGTTCGAATCCCTCCCTCTCCGTTAAAAAATTAGTCAAGCTTGACCTCTATTATCCGGATTTGATTACGCTGTTTTGAAAATAGACGCGGGGACGCGGGGACGCGAAGACAGAGATTTTCATTCTTTCGTTGTGAGCGACCGGTCATGATGCCTAACTTGAATCAGAAAAGTGTTAAGTTAGTCAATCACAGATAAAACGACAAAGAGCAGCATAAAATCTGAATTTAATTAAGAGTTGCTCTGCTTCGGACAGTAGGGGGTTAAATATTCAGATGAGTAAACTTACATCGGCGAATGGTTTAAAGCCTCGTGTTGCGATCGCTCTAGCGTTCACTACCCTGGCGACAGGCTTCCTTGCAGCAGCTTGTAGCGGTGATGGCACGGAAGGAAACGCCACTAGTGGCAACACAGTCAAGATTGTTTCCAGCCTACCCATGACAGGCAGTTCCTTGGGTCAGACTCAAACCATGATCAACGGTATCCAACAAGCCCTTGATG
>JAIUYC010001027.1 GCA_020216575.1 Coleofasciculus sp. S288
GAATTGTTGCGGTTTCGCAGGGAGTGGCAACAGACTTAGCTCGTACAGCAAGCCTGCCCTTAGAGCGTATTCAGGTGATTTACAATCCGGTGGTCACTCCTGAGCTGTTGACAAGAGCGAAAGAGCCATTGGATCACCCATGGTTTAATCCAGGGGAGCCTCCAGTGATCTTAGGGGTAGGGAGATTGGTTGAGCAAAAGGATTTTTCCACTCTTATTCGCGCTTTTAATCAGGTGCGACAAATACAACCAGCTCGCTTAATGATTTTAGGTAGCGGGAGAGAGAAATCCCGTCTCAAAGCCTTAGTGCAGGAGCTTGGCTTAGAGGATGATGTAGCCATGCCAGGGTTTGTCCAAAATCCTTATGCTTACATGGCTCGCTCAGCTGTGTTTGTTTTGTCTTCTGCTTGGGAGGGTTTTGGTAATGTTATCGTTGAAGCCATGGCTGTGGGAACTCCCGTCGTGTCTACGGATTGCCAAAGTGGACCGGCAGAGATTTTAGACGACGGCAAATATGGCTCTCTCGTGCCAGTAGGGGATAGTAAAGCGATCGCCGAAGCCATTTTGAGCGTATTATCTGGTAACTCAAAGCCTGTCAATTTAGCTTGGATCGACAACTTTACACTAAAAAATTCAACCGATAAATACCTTGAGATATTAGGTTTGAATAGAATGACAACACATCCTTTGGCGTTTTTGTAATCGCGAATTTCCTTCGTCAGGTTTATGCCCGAACTAACAGTACTGCTGCAATCGAGACGGAAAATGCGATCGCAAATCCCCATACACTAAACACAAAGCAGATAGCATCACAAGCGCTCCGCCAGCAAAATGTTCACCACGAACAAAATCAATTCAGCCAATAGTGAATCAGTCACATATTTCAACTCACTCCTTCCTCTACTCTAGGAAATACCGAGAACTCAGCTGCCACTGCTCCAGTCAAGCCTATCAACTTTGTTGACTGTTGACCCTTGACCGCTTTCAGCAAACAGTCAATTTAAAAAAATATTTATTGAACGTTTTGGGTAGGTTGGCAATGAAAAATAAGGATTGGCTTGTAACTGAGGACGGGCAATATCAAGCCTGTAAATCTGTTCGTGAATGGGACTTGCTCAGACATCCTTATCGCTTTTATCGGTTTCTAACTGAGGTGGAAGATGTCCTCAGTCATGTTACAAATGAAATCCGTTGCCTCCCAGAAATCCGACTACTAGTGCGGCGATTACTCGCTAACTCTTACTGGGTGCAAACTCGATATCTAGAGCCTTGCCCCAAAACTGGCACTTCAGTCCTTATGTTGTATGAGGAATTTAGTTTCCCCTTAACTGTACAAACGGTAACATTTGCACCTGGAGTCGTATCGCCAATTCACAATCATGGAACCTGGGGAGTCGTTGCGTTGTTAAGAGGACAAGAAAAAAATACTTTTTGGAAGCGCATTAATGACCCAGACTTGAAAGATAAAATTGAAGAAATCGGAGAGCTATCTTTAGTTTCTGGTGATATTATCAGTTTCACCCCAGATGCGATTCATAGTGTAGAAGCTCTGGGAGATGAGCCAACAGTTACCTTTAATATCTACGGCGAAACTCACCACCAAAAGCGATTTGAGTTTGACCCCCTTACCCATAGTGCTAAAAATTTTTAGGTCATAACGGCTCTCGCACCATATAGTCACCAAACATCTGAGTAAAGCCGTGCCGTTCGTACCACATTCGCAGCTTGTCTAGCCCAAAAGGACTTGAGGCATCTAGTTCCAGCCAGAGGGGCTTATCGTTAAACATTTGGCAAAGCGCCTCCAGGATTGCAGAACCGTATCCTTTTCCGCGATCATCTGGCATCACGGTAATAAAGTGAATAAAATGGGAAGCTTGATTGGAAGAAACGGAGGCAACACCAATCAGAGTATTGCCATGAGAAAATTCATACCTAATTTCTCCGGTTGCGCCAAAATTTCTTTTAAAGGATGTAATAGAGAGTTGCATGATTGAACTCGTAATGAATTCGATCCACTAAGACTTAAACGCAGCTATATTGCCAGTTTTAGCATTTTTGTTCCCTACAGATTGACGGGTAATTTGTGCTTTGCCTCTAGCACTTCGTAAGATTTTTATGAAGTAGGGTTCATAAAGAGCAAAGCCAGTGCTGAAGGCGCAAACCCTACTGCCAGCAAAGACGAAAATGAATTTTCCCACAAGCGCGATCGCAAGTGCTAGACTGATATTTCCTGCCGAGAGATGAAGCTTCTGTAAACATTTCCGTTCCGATTAAACGCACGGAACTTTACAGCATTGACGCTAGTCGAAGCAGTATGTGAACGTTGGAAAAAGGTGCGTCTCGCTAGAAATGGTGTGAGTTTTGTGAGGCGACTCTATGCGTTTTCAGAGCATTGCAATTTGTACGTTAACGGTTCTCTTAGCTGGAGGAGTGACAGCCCAAGCTAGTGAAAATCCGACTTCCGAGGGTTCTATCCAAGACCCCGTAGTCGGCGACAATCATGTTGAAACCCCTACTGTTACTGCAAGGGGAATTGAGCCGATTGCCGCACCCGAAATGCAGGAAGAACAAAAGTTCTTACAGGCGACTGCACTCGACTCTAATCGAGAAGCTCGCGTGTACTCTTCTGCATCAGGACAGAATTCCCAAGTTGCCTCTG
>JAIUYC010001028.1 GCA_020216575.1 Coleofasciculus sp. S288
GGGTACAAAGTTTAGAATCCAGTAACTATTTAAAGGAAACGCTTGCTTACAATGTGCCGTTTGCCCTAGCGAGTAACACAGAAAAGTCTCGCTCTGAGATGATTATTACACCAGTTCTATTAGAGTTGACAAGGAAAATTGAAAATCAAATTAGTTTGTTTTCTGGAGTGGATTTTACAGTAGAACCAGAACAAGGTTTAAATGGAATTTGTGATTTCATTATTAGTCATTCTCCAGAGTTATTAATTATTAGTTCGCCTGTAGTAGTGGTGGTGGAAGCAAAAAAAGAAGATATTAAGGGAGGGTTGGGGCAATGTGTAGCGGAAATGATTGCAGCAAGGTTATTTAATGAACGAGAGGGAAATGAAATATCAAGTATTTATGGGACAGTGACGACGGGGGAAATTTGGAAGTTTTTGAAGTTAGAGGAGCAAACGATCCATATTGATTTGCCGGATTATTTTTTAAATGATGTAGGTAAGATTTTGGGAATTTTAGCACTAGCATTTCATTAGTTAGACATGTGCTAGGTTAGCCCAAATGTCAGGGATGGGTCGCCCTTATCCAGTAACTAATCCCTGTTTAGAAGGTTTGCGGAAGTGGTCAGTTAAGAGATTCGAGAAGCATCTGATTTTTTATTTATCTTTATGATGACTCCATTGAAATCGTGCGAATCCTCCACGCCGCACGGAATATTGAAGCAATTTTAGAACAAGAGGAAAGCGAATAAATACGACAGGGGTGCGATCACCTTGCACCAAACCCTCAGAATAGAATTCTGAGGCTATACAAACCAAGTCCGCCTGTGCGGACTAACCAAAAATCAAGCGTTTTTTAACCTGCTCCAGGCAGGTTTTGTTTGTGTGCTCGCTGTCGCTGAGCGGTTTCAACCGCCAGGTGCAAGATGTGAGCTTTGACAGCAACGCTTGCCATGCCTCAATCTGCTGCTCTAATTGCTGAATGCGATTCCCTTCGAGATAGCTTCGCTTCATGCGCTTGGCAGGATAAAGGGATGCGATCGCACATACTGCACTCAATAACTTGCTCTGCCCTTGAAAGCGAAACCAGTAGGAGTTCAAATCGCTAAGCTCATCTCTTTTAAGTGTGGATTGAGCTTAATGTGTTAATTTATTTGAAATTAATTAGTGAGGCTTCATTGATCGCGATTGAGAGGAGCCGGGGATCGTAGATGCAGCTTGGATTGCTTGGCTTCATCCTTCGCCCGTAAAATTAAAACAATCAAGAATTCACTACCAATCACCTAAGAGCTGTAAAAGACCATGACTAATCGCCCTATTATCCTTGGCATTGTTGGCGATAGCGCCGCTGGAAAAACAACTCTGACACGAGGAATTGCTCAAGTATTGGGCGAAGAAGAGGTCACGGTCATCTGTACAGATGATTACCACCGCTATAATCGCAAACAAAGGGCTGAAATCGGAATTTCGGCACTGCATACGGATTGCAACTATCTAGACATCATGCAGCAGCACCTGAGTCTGCTCCGCGCCGGACAACCACTTCTCAAGCCGATTTACGACCATAGCAACGGTACTCTTGAAGCACCGGAGTACATTAAGCCGAAACGGTTTGTGATTGTCGAGGGATTGCTCGGTTATGCAACTCGCGAGTCCCGTGACTGCTTCGATGTCAAAGTTTATTTAGCTCCACCAGAATCGCTACGTGCTCATTGGAAAATCAAGCGAGATACTCGGAAGCGAGGCTATACAGAGGAACAGGTTCTCGAACAACTGAGAAAGCGCGAATCGGATTCAGAGGAGTTTATCCGTCCTCAACGCCAGTGGTCAGATATCGTAGTCAGCTTCTACCCGCCTGACAATCATACATCCGAGCAGAACGATTTACTGCTAAACGTGCGTTTGGTACTCAGACCCACCATCCCGCACCCAGACTTTACCGGAATTCTCAACCCCAGTAAATCTCATCTCAGTTCAGCGATTCGCTTAGAACTTGACCGAGACATGGGCAAGCCAGTCGATGTGTTAGAAATCGATGGTCATGCCACTAGCGAACAGGTGACGGAACTCGAGCGGCTCTTATGTAACGAAATTCCTTACTTAGGGCAATTTTGTAGTTTGGAAGGCAATGAAAACATTGGTAAAGTGACGGGTACAACTGGAGAAACGCTTCAGAGTTACCCACTCGCCCTGACACAGTTGCTGATTACCTATCACATGCTCAAAGCTGCCGATACCTATCAGTCACTTGCACCAGCCCTTACTATTGACGCAGTTGAAAGCCGCCTGTCTTTAGACGGCGGATGAAAACGAGAGTGCGACTTTAGTCGCTTTGAGATTCATTAATTAACTCTTCTGCAAACTGTCTAAACCGTTCCTGCCAGTCTGGAACGGTTTTAAGTTTTTCCTTTTGCCCCTCATACCCCCTGAATGCAATCACTCCTTTATCTAAAGGGCGATTTAACCTTTTGCTTGCTCCTAGTTTGTTTCCTTTTTGAAATGGCATTGCTAAACTCTACGCTGTTTGTTAACATACATATAACATGTATTGAGAGGTCGATTCAATGCTAGTTCTAGAGTACAAAATTAAGGCAAAGCCCAATCAATACAAGGCTATTGATGAAGCTATCCGCACAGTTCAGTTTATTCGCAACAAGTGTTTGCGGCATTGGATGGAT
>JAIUYC010001029.1 GCA_020216575.1 Coleofasciculus sp. S288
GACTTATTTGAACAGCTTCGGACAGCCGTTGCCAACTAGCACCGGCTTGAGCAATAAGTTTCTGCCGCGCCACCTGAACAAAAGGCAGATAAACGTCTTCAAAGGGAATAGGCTTTTCGAGATTCAGACAGCGAGACGGATTTGTATCATCTTTTTCCCCGTTTACTTGCAGGGCTTCCCTCAAAGTTTCTGCCCAACTGGGGAGTTGTTGTGCATTAGCAAGACGAACATCACCGAGAACACTAGCGACGCTACTAGAATCCAAACCATCCCAGGCGAGACGTTTGGCAAATTTTTCTGGGTTTCCTTGTGCGACAACCTGACACCAAGCTTCTAAACCAGAGGCAATCAGCTTTTCGTTTGGTTGGGTTTCATCTCTGATGAAGCGATGTCTGTGGCTCGGACGTCGTCTTACGTCCAATCGTTCAGTGAGCGTACTAGCTTGCTCTACTATTTTGAGTAAATCTTGCTGTGAAATTTGCATCTATTAGCATCCTGTTTGAGTTCAACTCGAACGTTTGTCCTACTGACACTTAGAGTTGTAGTTTAGGGAATGCAAGCCCAAATCACAATCCAAAATCTTTCGGTAAAGATAACAATTTTTTAGCTCCTGCCTGGTATCCAAAAGACAAGCCTTAGGTAAGTCACTAGTCTTTGTTGCTTTATTTATTCTTCCTAAATATACTCCTAATTTTTTAGATTTCCTTCCTAAAAAAATCAAATTGACGGTTCAGTTCCTAAATCGATATTGTGGTTAGTGTCAATCCTAGATTGATAAAAGCTAATAAGGAGAAAAGAAAATGCACGAAGAAATGAAACAAATCCTCTCTCAGGCTATGAATACAAGATTCGAGTTCGAGCGGAAACTCATCGAGCGGGCTTTGGAAGATGAAACTTTTAAGCAAGAATTGCTCAGCAATCCTAAGGCAGTTTATGCGAGGGAGTCAGGACAAGAAGTTCCAAAAGATCTTGAAATTGAAGCCCTCCAGGAAACTGCAAACAAGGTCTACTTAGTACTCCCAGCCAACCCTGCTCCAGCTATTACAGATGAGGAAGAATTATCTGAGGAAGCTCTGGATGCAGTGGCGGGTGGTGTTTGGGTTTGTGCTTTTTCTTGGGTTGGGGGAGAAAAATGTTTCAGGAATAGCACCGTTCGCAACGCCAATAGCTTAGCGTAAGCATAAGTTGATTACGCTAGTAATCAGTAGTAAATTCAAACTGTTCTAACCCAGTGAGCTTTGATAGATAACCCTTCTTTGTTCACTGGGTTTACTTTCGCAAGGATTCATACCAATCTTCAAGATCCTTAAACGCCATGAGAGATTTGAGATTCCTACAAGGAATTGTTACGTCAGCAGCGATCGCAACGACTGCCGCATTCGGAAGCTTCGTTGCTGAGGTTCAGGCAGCAGTTTTGTACACCCTACCGATTGAACCAGCAGCAAAAGCTACGGGAGTTGATGTTTTGCGCGATCGCTACCGCCTAGACGGCACCGGAGTCACAATCGGTTTTCTATCCGATAGCTTTGCAACAGCAGAAACCTTTGATGTCTTTGGCAACCCGGATACCTATGCGACCAACATAGGCGATGGCTATCTACCCTCTGGCATTAACGTGTTAAAAGACTTCAATGAACCTGATGCCACAGATGAAGGTCGCGCCATAGCGCAGATCATCCATGCCGTAGCTCCAGGGGCTAACTTGGTGTTCCACACAGGTGTGGGCGGTGTGGATGTCTTAGGTCAAGGTATTCAGGCTCTAGCTGCTGCGGGGGCAGATATCATCGTGGATGATGTTGGATATAATCCCCAAGATATCCCTGGTGTACCTTTAAACCTTATAGATTTTGAGCCACCGGACGGACCAATCAACCAAGCGATTAACACGGTATTCAATCAGGGGATTTCTTACTTCACTGCTGCTGGTAACAGTCCTCCCGATCCCTTTTCAATACCAATATACGGACACGCAAATAACCCAAATGCCCTGACTATTGGAGCGGTGTACTATGGGAACGCAGAATCTTACTCAAACCAAGCGTTCGGTATTGTTGTAGAGCAGGGACAACTGGAACCTTTCTCTGCGGAAGGCAACCCAGACTTCCTAAAGCCTGATGTTGTGGCTCCCGACGCGCTGCCGATTTCCTTCAACTTGGGTGGCGGCTCTCGTACTGATATCAATCCTGGCTTCTTCAGCTTCTTCGGTACCTCGGTAGCGGCTCCATACGCGGGTGCGGTGGCAGCACTGCTGCTACAGGCAGACCCGAGCGCAACGCCTACTGAAATTTATGATGCTCTGAGAGATACGGCTGTCAGTCCTTTCCCAGAATTTGACTCCAGGTTTGGCTTTGGCTTGATTCAGGCAGACAAGGCGATCGCAGCACTGGGCGTACCCAAACCCAAACCGGAAACAGTTCCCGAGCCTTCTACAGAGTTAGGTCTATTAGTGTTTAGTGCTTTAAGTGTAGTCTTTGTGCTGAAGCGCAAGCAGAAAGAGACACCAATAAGTTGCCTTGCTCACAAGAACTAGCTTAATTCAGTAGTAGCAACAAAATATAGCAGAAGGCAGTCCCGATGAAAAAAATTCACAGCCATGAATGAAAGTGGTATTTCCCATTCCCGACTCCCGACTCCCGACTCCTCACTTTCA
>JAIUYC010001030.1 GCA_020216575.1 Coleofasciculus sp. S288
CTTTGGCTAAACAACGACTCGATACGTTACTTGTAGACCTTAACCTGTGTTCGTCGCGGCAGATGGCACAGCGATTAATCCGTGCAGGCGAGGTAATGGTGGATCGGCAGGTTGTCGATAAGCCGGGAACGGAGGTTGAGACGACGGCACAGATTCAGATTAAGGAGCGATCGCCCTATGTGTCCAGAGGCGGCGAGAAACTTGCCAAAGCCTTGGATGTATTTGGAATTTCTGTAGAGGGGCGTATCTGTCTGGATGGTGGCATTTCCACGGGTGGCTTCACGGACTGTTTGCTGCAAGCTGGAGCACAACGGGTTTACGGGGTGGATGTTGGCTACGGACAAGTTGCCTGGAGTTTGCGGAATGATGAACGGGTGGTTTTGAGGGAGCGCACGAATCTGCGCTATCTTCAGCCTGAGGAGTTGTACGGCGATGCCCAACCTGCTGATTTGGGGGTTGTGGATGTATCGTTTATTTCCTTGACTAAAATTCTTGATGCCTTGTGGAATCTCCTGCAACCGCCTCGTGAGGTGGTGCTGTTAGTGAAGCCACAATTTGAAGTGGGGCGCGAACGAGTTGGGAAAAAAGGTGTCGTGCGCGATCCCAAGGCTCAAGCGGATGCGATCGCGCAAGTCTTACAATCTGCCCAAAATTTAGGTTGGGCATACAAGGGCTTAACTTGGTCACCCCTTACTGGACCCTCTGGGAATATCGAATATCTTCTCTGGCTGGGAATGGATAGTCAGACGCCACCGATTGATTTAGACGGACTCAAACAGATTACCCAATCCGCTCATAGAGAGCTTATTTAAGGACACGATACTACAGGCTTGCTAGAAATTTCTTGGAGTCCAACTTGCCGCAATAGCGATTCCCAATCAGAGGTCAAAGTTGAATTATCAGGAGAGGCGCAACGTAACTCAGCTAAACTCGCCAGTGCGTTGTACCAAATCCCATTGGCTGCATAAATAGCTGGCTGTGCTTGGGGAGATGCCATTTCTAATTGACGCTTAATATCTGTATTCAGTTCAATTCGTTCAATCCAGCCTGATACGGCAACTGCATCTTCAGGCGTTGAGCGATCGAAGTTGATTAGGAAGTGCCAGGAATAGCGTTTTCCAATTTCAAGTGGAGGTAAAGAGGGCAAATCTGAAAAATCCACACTTACGATTCTATCAGTCTCTTTAATTTGCCACGTTTTTTGGTAAACAATTTGATGGCTCTCATCAAGGAGAACAAACTCGGCTTCCTCTAAATAGGTGTCAGGAATATAAAAAAACAAGGTGGGATGAGAATCTATAGTGGTACTAATTGGTGATTCGGGAATCAGTGCAGTGAGTCGAATTGGAGGAATATATTCATCACAACGAGTTCCCCGATCAACCCGAAAGACTGGATATTTACCTCCCGGTATTTTTGCAGGAAGTTGCCAGGATATATCTTTTTGTTTTTGCCTGTAACCACATTTAATCAGGTTTTCTTGTTGATTAGAGGCTTGGGATTCCCCCAATTTGAGTGTCTGTGCTTTTACCGGACGTGGATAGTTAAATACAAATAAATTCAAAATAGATAATAAGCAAATTGCTTTCACTGGGTTTATGAAAGCTTTACAATGGGAGGTCATCTTCATCCTTTATCTCGAATTTTAGTGGGTAATTCATTGCAAAAGCTAACGTTCATTACTTCGCTATAGAGTTATCAGCGTTTTTCGTTCCCTTTATGCAGAAATTATAGTGAGAGCAGCAGCTAAATGGTATTTTTGTATCGTTTTAGTTACTCAGCTTTCCTAGCTATTGCTCCAACTCTTACAGGAGGTAAGGTAATAAGCTGTCGCGCCTATTGCACTTGAATGAAGAACCTATCTAAGAAAAGATAAAGGAAAAAGATTTAGTATGTGATTTGTATCACCACACCCATGCGATCGCACATGTCCAATAAGCTGTCCAACAGCCTGACTAGGCATACCAGAGCTGTCTCTAACTTGCCAAGTAGTAGATTTAGGTGAAATTTTCTGTCAATTTAGATACTCTTTGACTAGAAACGTGGGAATCTTAGAACAGTAGAACGTTTGAGCAATCGAGCAGGGAGATAGATTATGAGTACAGAAGAACAAGCACGGGAAGTGCTAACTCAGCACCGTCATAAAGATGAACAACGGCAAGAGACAATGTTAAACCGTGCAGAGACAGAGGTGGATAATCTCACTGGTGCAGATAGCCAGACTCAGAAACATGCGCGGGAATTAGCAGCGCAGGAGCGTCACCATGATGAACACCTCAAAGAAACCATGCTAAACCGTGCCAAGTCTGAAGTAAACGACTCCAGTGACAGCGATTGACGTTTCGTGTTGTTTGCTGTACTGGCACACCCAACTCAATGCACGAATTTTCATCACTGTAGCAGTTTTGCATTCAGCCGAAGTTCCCCCCCACTGGAGGGAACTTTTGTTTTGGAGAAGGATGTTTTCATGTCCCGGTATGAGACACGGAGCTTTCAACCTCGCTTTTTTGTAAAAAACTTGACTTTAAAATAATAAGAGTAAATCAGAGTGGACTATTGAGTTTTGTTGCAATACGGTTGACTTTTTCAGTGGGTAAAGCAATCGGTTAGGCTACGGTAAGGGATTAAGAAAAGATTAAAAATACGGAT
>JAIUYC010001031.1 GCA_020216575.1 Coleofasciculus sp. S288
TAAGAAGTCAAAGTTGTAAGGATCCTTTAAAAGTTGCTGTGCCAGATCCGATTGGGGTTGGGGTAACGTTCTTTCAAAATTCGTAATCGCTCCACCCTGACGACGATACAACCCCGTATCAATTTGTATTTCCAAAATGCTTCGACTCCAGCCGGTAATCGTCGCTTGCTGAGTGTACCAGAGCCGTTCTGACGCATCTTTCACTCTATCCAGCAAAACACAGTTATGGAACCACGGAATTTGTGCAGCAACTTGCTGCACAAATGGCTCATCAGGATAAGCCTCAGCAAATGCCCTCATGTATTTGAGGTTCCGCGCTGAGAATCCCTTTACATCAGGAAACTCCCGCCTCAAGTCCTTTGCCAATTGATCAATAATCTTTGCCCCCCAACCTTCCTGCCGCTGTCGTGTCAGAATTTCCCTACCGATCTGCCAGTAAAGCAGAGTCAATTCACGGTTAACTGCCAGTGCCGCTTTGATCTGTGCCTGCTGGATGCGCTCCTTCAGCGATCGCAGAAAAGCAGTGTAATTTTCATCGGCAGGAAATAGAGAACCAGACTTAGGCATGAAGCATCAGCAACTAGGGGCAAGAGCAAATCTTACAATCGAGAAGACCGCTGCAATCAGAGTCTACCCCAACAGCCAGATCCTTTTCCAAAAAAGGTTTGATCAATTAGTTGCCTCTAAGGCTTCATCCGAAACTTTTCCTCGGATTCTTAATTGCCAAACTTTGAGACTGCAAATTTGTTGTCCGTTTCTAGGAAACCCGGAACTGGCACATCTCTTATCAGGACTTCATCAAATAGGGCACTTCTTTTACGGTCTCTTCTCCTCCACGAGTCTCTAGCGGCAGTTGATATGCATGAAGTTCGATAAGTTGCCGGAAAGACAACATAATCGCCAATTTCCTAGATAATTTCAAGCTTTGTAATAGTACCCATAAGGGGACTGCCCAACCCCCAGGGACAAGCTTTAACTTTAAACAGTCGAGAGAGGAATTTTGGAACCCATACCTTGTACCCAATCTATAGGAATCACTACGACCAATCATCTGAACTCGTCTCCACTGATGGCAAAGGCTTGCTCAGACTGAAGTTAGCTGGAATTGGAACCAAACTTCTCAAAATTATCGCCTTTACAGTCCAACACCTGGGAATTTGCAGGAAGCCACATTCAACTTTATACAGGAGAAATGTAATGGACCCAATTTTGTATTGGAATGAAGTTGCTCTTGAAGCAAATCGTGTGAGCCATACTAACGGCAAAGACGAGCAAACTGGTCCGACTCTGAGTTCCCGCGCTTTAGCGATCGTTCACTTAGCCATGTATGATGCTTACGCAGGCGTACGCGGTAATCCCTTTACTCCAGTTAATCTATCACCTTATCTACCCGGCTTACCTACCCCACAACCCAATGCCTCTGCTGCTGCGGCAGTTGCGGCAGCGGCTCATACAACCTTATCTAGCCTGTTTCCCAGTCAAAAGTCGTTCTTTGATCTGAAGTATGCCCAGGCTAATTTAGAAGGAGATGGATTAGCAGAAGGTTATGCGTTTGGTGTGACAGTTGCACAAATGCTTCTAGCTAAACGGCAGGAAGATCCCAATGCCAGTGATGCTGGTTATATTGCATCCCTCGCTCGTGGCGCTCATCGTCCTGATCCAGATAATCTCCAAGGGTTTTATGCGCCCTTCTACGGTGCAAAGTCGAGAGGTTTTGCAATCACCAATCGTCACGAATTAGATGCTCCACCTACTCCAGGAAGCCCTGAGTACATCAATGCTTTGCGACAAGTGCGAGCTAAAGGAATTAAGCCTGAGTTAACAGCAACATTACCAGCAGGACTTTCTGCTCGAACTGCCGACGAAACGCTCATCGGTATTTACTGGGGGTATGATGGTGCGGCAGAGTTAGGAACCCCTCCTCGGCTGTATAACCAAATCGTTCGCACTGTAGCGATTGCTCAGAACAACAATACTGATCAAAATGCTCGGCTGTTTGCCCTAGTGAATGCTGCGATGGGAGATGCAGGAATTTTAGCTTGGGACCAGAAATACCTCTATGATCTGTGGCGACCTGTTGTTGGTATTCGAGAGGACGATCCCTCTCTAGGTCCAACAGCGATTGGAAGTACGAATGGCAGTAACAGCCTCTCTGAAAATTCTGACCCTAATTGGTTGCCGTTAGGGGCACCCAAGAGTAACTCCAAAACGATGGAGAAAAACTTTACACCACCCTTTCCTGCCTATCCTTCTGGACATGCAACCTTCGGTGCTGCAGCACTGCACATTACTCGACTGTTCTATGGCATAAATAGTCGTAGTGATGACGACTTGTTCAAAGGGCTTGTCTTTGTCTCTGATGAATTCAATGGCACGACTCGAGATAACAAGGGAACAGCAAGACCCAGACATGCCCGCAGTTTCCCAGGTGGATTATGGGACATGATCATCGAGAATGGACTCAGCCGAGTGTTTTTAGGAGTACATTGGGTATTTGATGCATTTGCTGTAGACAGCTCAGGCAATCCTGATCTCTCCCACAACATTGGTGGTGTTCCGCTTGGGCTGACAATTGCTGAAGATATCTATAACAACGGATTGAATCTTTCGACTGTGGGTCCTCGCAATTAAAGCGTCTTCAACCCATT
>JAIUYC010001032.1 GCA_020216575.1 Coleofasciculus sp. S288
CTAGTTCGTAAACACCGCACCCCATACAGGCTAGGACACCTACGCTAATTGCCCAACTGCGGCCTAGGGTGAGTTCAACGCCCCAGTTGCACAAGGCTCCTACGACTAAAAAAGGTATGATGCTGAAAATTGAGGCGTAGAAAGCGTTTTGCGCTTCTCTGCCTTTGCGGGTTCTTTCAAATTCCTCCGCTGAGGTATAGAGCGATCGCTCGGCAAAATTGAACCAGCGATTCAGTTGCTCCATAACCCAGTCGCTGAGGGGCGAGAAGCCTAAATACAAGGCGATCGACCAAAGACCAGTACCCGCGATCAGCGTCGCGTCTAGTGCGAATCGAAACGGAAAAATTTCGGTTAGCATTGACTGAGGAATAGGTATAATTGCAGAAATTAATAGCTATTCAGGCATCTTAACAAAACTACAGGTTCGTGGAATAAGTAAGGCAAAATTAAGTAACATTTGGTTGCAATCCCCAATCCCCCATTGCTCTATCGAGGTAGTCAAAAACTTTTACTGAGATGCACTAGGCTTAGTAAAGTGAGTTCTATACCTCATCTGGGTCTTACTTAACATCACACCCTGATATTGACAATTAGAGGGCGGTGATCAGAAACACCAGGAGGAGCAGTAGTGACCCGATCAACATGTACGTTTTGACTCACGAAAATATGATCGATAGGAATTTTGATCAGTTGAAATAGCCAGTGTGTTGAAGAAAAAGCCTTTGTGGGTTTGGCGTAGTACCAAGTTAGATGCAGCCCATGCCCAAGGGAGGCACTGCGCAAACCCGAACGCTGAACAAATTCGCGCCAATAAAGCGACCATGAGGTCGTATTGAAGTCACCCATGAGGATCAGAGGTGGTTTTTGTTGTTTAGCATAATCTGCCAGAGTCCGCAGAACCTGATTGCGGCGGTTGAAGTGGGCTTTGGTTTGAGGTGCTGGAGGGCGCATGACGATAACCTGAACGGCTTTGCCTTGAATATCGAGCGTTGCGAAAAGACTATGATGTGGAGACTTCAGGTTGTCAGTTCTGGCTGCGCTAATTGGATGAGGATGATGTTCAACAGTATCATCAGTCGAAATTAGAGAGGTGATTACTATGTCGTACTAGTCAGCTACTGAGAAATTTCCCGATCCAGTGGCTATAGTCGTGATTAATTTCTAAGGGCTGACAATCTAAAACTTACTCACAATCTGGGTTGTGCTGCTCAATGAGAGATAAACCCAGGGTTAGTGATGGAAGCAGGAAAGTGACTGCTCAGCCATCAGGATTTAAACAGGGGTGTTGCGATCGCTAATTCCTAGAGTAAGATACTGCGAAGAATTAACTCTATATGCACAAAAATCTACGATGCGAACTCTTACCACTTCCAGCCAAGTAGAGGGTTCGAGTATTCCAGTGGGTGTCAGCTACCAAACAACCAGCAGCCACGAACCATGAGAGTGAAGAAATGCAACAAGTTTTTAAGCCCAGACGGAACCAAAAGCACAAGCGCTCATCCCGACGCCTTCTTTTTTTAGCTGGGCTGAGTCTAATTTGTCTAATTATACTAGGAGGGCTACATCAAGAGCGGGGCCTCGCCTCACAACCTTTATTAGGTCGGGTAGAACCTTCAACTTCTTGGCAAGCAGGTTCCTTTCCTGTAGAAAATTTTCAAGCCTATACCTCTCCCTTTGGCTACCGCCGCTCTGCTACGGGTGGTAGGGGAGTAGAATTTCATCGAGGTTTAGACATCGCTGCTCCCGATGGCAGCTACATCCGCAATTGGTGGACGGGTCAGGTTTTAAAAGTCTCCGATAATACGGCTTGCGGGACCTCAGTCACAATCCAATCTGGAGACTGGACGCACATCTACTGCCATATGAAAGGGCGTGTTGAAACCGCTAACGGTAGTCGTTACGTTATTGACCGCGCTGGCGGCATTCAAATTTGGGAAGGTCAACAGATACCCTCAGGAACCAGAATTGGTCGCGTGGGGATGACCGGTCGTACTACTGGTCCTCATCTCCATTGGGGATTGAAGCATGGTGGTCAATATATCGACCCAGCACAGGTGTTACGGGCGATGTACAATCAACAAGTTGCAGCTGGACCTGCCTCGAATTACACGAATCAAAGGGATTGATAATCACTTGAAAGCAGGGGGAATTGGGGTAAAGGAGAAGCACAGGGGAAGAATTTCCTCTGTGCGATGCCTATCAAGATATCCTCACCCTGCTTCCCCTACTTTCCCGATTACCGAGAGGCCACTAGCTCTTCTTCCGACGACTGGTGATGTTCATCCATGATTTGCAGCAAAAGGTCGCTGTCGATAGTTTCTTTCTCAATCAACAGTTCTACTAACTGGTCAACGAGTACGCGATTTTCAGCGATTAATTGACGTGCTTTTTCGTGACAATGCTGCACAATCTTGTGGACTTGGGCATCAATGCCAGTGGCAACTTCTTCTGAGTATTCCGTCCTCGACGACATCCAACCGCCGCCGAGAAATATTTCTCCTCCAGCGCTTTCCAATGATAGTGGACCCAAATCGCTCATCCCGAAGCGGGTAACCATTTGCCGTGCCAGCGTAGTCACTGTTTGCAAATCGCCACCAGCACCGGTTGTAACTTCGGCGTCACCAAAGACTTCTTCTTCTGCGGCTCTG
>JAIUYC010001033.1 GCA_020216575.1 Coleofasciculus sp. S288
TAGCTCAAGCCGGATTCGTTCGCGCTGCACGGCAATACTTGTTTTGGCAGTCTCAGCTCTAGTTTTTGTTGGACTCACCGTGGTGCGCTCTCCTACCTTTATCATCCCCCCCGCCGACCCAGCTAGTCCCGTCACTGTCTACGTAGTTGACTATGGCTACCATTCGAGATTGATCCTACCAGAGATTGATGGCGGATTGGTGCAGTATACCTATGGAGATTGGCATTATTTTGCACTGAACCAACAAGACTTTAGCAGTGCGGTTGCTGCACTACTAATTCCAACTCGGGGCGCTCTCGGTAGACAAAACGTTAGCGATGCCGCCGAACTTCAGCAACTCATTGATAAGCGTCGATATGACAGCCTACTGAGTTTTGAAGTGGCGGGAGCGAAAGCAGCACGCCTACTGAAATTATTAAACGATCGCTTCAACCGCAATATCGATACTCGTGTAGAGAATTCGATTACTGGGCTGTCTCTCGTCCAAGATGACCAAGACTATACCTTATTTCACAACAGCAACCACGAACTGGTCCAATGGCTAGAAGATCTAGATTGTCAGGTTAGAGGCTTTGTCATGTTGCCCAATTTCCAAGTGAAATCCCCCGAAAGATGAAAGCGGGCAAGGAGGCTGAGCTAGTAATTTTAGCAAAAACTGACACATTAGAGGAATCTTATCAAGAAATTAAAACTTCAATACTTCCTTGACTTGATGGGATTTAAAATTATTAGGTTCGAGCAAGAATAGCTCAAATTTTACAGAGATGTCATCAAAACTAGCTATACGAAAAACCTCTACCCCTAAACTTAGAACGTCTTGGTTTGAACGCCTCATTGCAATCTTGGCTGTAGTGAACTTGGTTTTAGTTTTGTTTAACTTGAGTTATATAACCTTACGGGACTTCTATCTAGAAGTTGTCCCAGGATTGACCCAACTTTACGACCCAGTTAAGGGAATTGAACCCCACCCAGAAACGCAAAACTATCTCAGCACGGTAAACGCACTGGAAGAACAGGTTTTGCAAGCAGGATTGCAGTCAGAGCGGGCGGACGAATTACTAGGGGAATTGCGGCAACTGAGTAATCGACTTGTTGAAGACAATCCATTTCAAGGAGCGGATAAAAGCAATACGCTAGAAAAAATTCAGCATGAAATGCGGATTCGTGTCGGTGAAGACTATGCTCGTGATGCCTTTACTACATTTTGGAGTCAAGCGTATCTATCTCAAGCAGGATGGCAGCAAGAAATTCAATTTTTCAATACACAAATTCGCCCCCTCATTGAGAGGAATTACTATCGAGATGTTGGAAGATTTGGCGGCTTTGTCGATTATTTCTGGTTAATTGACTTACCCTTTATTATCCTATTCGCCCTAGAAATCCTAGCGCGAACCTACTATACTAGCCACCGCAAACCGGAGTTAAATTGGCTGGAAGCGATACTGCGGCGATGGTATGACTTTTTCTTAGTGCTTCCCTTCTGGCGATGGTTGCGAGTTATTCCAGTCACACTCCGTCTCTATCAAACTGAGTTATTGGATCTGGAACCGTTCCGGAAGCAACTTAATTATGACTTTGCCATAAGTTTTGCTGAGGAAATCGCTGAAATTATAGGCGTTCAAGTCATTGACCAAATGCAAGAGTCGATTCAAAAGGGTGAAGCCACACGCTGGCTATTGCACCCGGAGTCTCGCCGCTCCTATGTTCAGGTTAATAATACGAATGAGGTAAAAGCGATCGCTACCCGTCTTGTTAACATCAGTGTCTATGATGTTCTTCCCCAAGTTCAAGCGGACGTACAAGCGTTAGTGCGTCATAGCATTGAAAGTACCCTTAGCCAAGCTGCTATCTACCACCAACTCCAGAATGTACCAGGTTTGAGCCACTTACCCAGCCAACTAACCGAGACTTTGGCTCAAAATCTATCTCATACAGTCTACAACAACCTAGTCAAGGCTCTTGAAGACCCAGTCGGAGCAGAACTCACTGCTCGTTTAATGGGCAATTTCAGAGATGCCCTAGAAATGGAATTAAAGAAGAAGCATAATCGGCAAGAAATTGAATCCTTACTGGTAGATATGCTAGAAGAAATCAAAATTAACTATGTTAGGGGTGTTGCGGAAGGAGGAGTTGAAAGAGCCTTGGCGGAGGTTGACCAATTGCATCGAAATCTCTATCAGGCGTAAACATTCAATCTTGATTTTATAATGACGAGAAAGCCTCAAGTAGACCGTCAAAGGGAGCATCAGGCAAACGAGCGCACCTTTCTTGCTTGGCTCAGAACTTCTGTTGCTTTAATTGGTTTTGGATTTGCCATTGCTCGGTTTGGCATCTTTTTGCGTCAACTGCAAACGGCGGTAACTCAAGAGGACGCTGCGATACATCCTGTCTTTAATTCTGAGAATCTAGGAGTGAGTTTAGTGGTTTTTGGCATTGTTGTAATTGCTTTGGCAGCTTGGCGCTACAACCGAGTTTTTTGGCAAATTGAGCGGGGGGACTATCGACCGAATCGACTGATGATTTGGATTACAACCGGGGTGGTGATGATTTTAGGAATTCTCAGTCTTCCTCTAGTATTTTGGCGGAATCGGCTACCAATCCCTCCAACTCTACCTCCTGGGGAGCAACAATCTCCTGCTAAGAATGAC
>JAIUYC010001034.1 GCA_020216575.1 Coleofasciculus sp. S288
AAATCATCGACCTGACAAAACAAGGCTTCTAGACTAAACATAGGGCGGTTAAGGCTCATAAGTTTTTGCTACTTCTAGCCTATTGATTCCGCCCTTTTCTTATCCCGAACTCACGTTATCTTAAGCAAAACTAAAAACATGGGCTAGCTTTTCGATAGCATCAGCAATAAACCAGAAGGCTAATGCAACTGATAACAAACCTATACATATTCCGATAATCGGACTTAACTGAGCTATTAGTGGAGCAAGTAATCCAAGCAGAAGAGCTATTAGCGGTCGAAAAATCAATTTCAGAACAAATCCAATCATGAGATAGCCTCCCAAATTCCCAGAGTTTCTAAACACAATATTTACTGCTGAGAGTATACCCAAAGCTATCCCCTAAACTCTCACACAGGAAATTTTTTTGACTACTTATCCTGCCGAGAACGAAGCAGGCTAACGTTCCCCTTCAGCGACGGCAAATAACTTTCGCATCCCTGATTGACTGACAAAAGTTCCGAAAGGCTCATGTCTCTGTTGTCAACCTGATTGACTGACAAAAGTTCTGAAAGGCTCATATCTCCATTGTCAACCCGCCCAAAATTTATTTTGGGCTAACAGCGCAAGTCCATTCAAATGGGCTGAAACTCTTGTCCAGTCATCTAAAGATGACTTTGGCTATGAGCCAGGAAATTGATTTCCTGGTGATGCAGAGGGTGTTCCGGAGATTTGTCAGTCAACTAGCTTTTGCCCTCACCCTAAATCCCTCTGCCAAATTGGGAGAGGGAATTTGAGATGGCTCGGCTCCCCTTGTCCCAGGTTGGGAGAAGGGGTTGGGGGATGAGGGCCGGCAAAGGTGACATGCTCTCTTTTTAATCGTAGTTGCCCGAATTTAATTAAAATAAGTTGTTGCTAAAATCGTTGAACACCACTTTAAGGCATGGGAAAAAGTTTCATAGTTCTTGAAAAATAAGACATTTCCCCACGAATGCTCCACAGTTCTGGGATGATTGCAATAAAATGAGATGCCTTCACTGCCCCACACTCTGTAGATAGTCAGATACCAGTGATAGCCCTTGCGTTTCATTTCATCAACTAAATCTTCCAAGCGGTTGTAGGCAGCAGAGCGGCCAAAGGGAATGTGGGGATCCCAAAATTCTGTCATTACAACTGGATAGTGGTAATTTCCCATACCCCGCAATACTTCTAAGTCAAAGCCTTCGGTGTCAATCTTTACCAGACCAATATCAGTTGGGAGTTCAGATGCATCATGGAGGCTTGCCAGACTCCTGACCTGAACCGGAACGGAATCTACAAATACCAGGTCATCTGGCATCGTATGTTTTGTCAGACTGTTGTAAAGCGTTGAGTCCTTGTAAATATGGGTAGATGATTGATCTTGAGCGACATACAATTCTCGCGTTTCATCAACTGCCCCGATCGCAATGGGATAGCCGTGAAATAGACTATTGCCACTAAAGCGTTGCTTTAAACGGTTAAAAGTATCAGGAAACGGCTCAAAGGCATAGACCTCGTATCCAGCCTCCAATAGTTTGTTGGAAACCTCTCCTATATTGGCTCCAATATCAATTGCACAACGACTGGGTAAATAGGAATACAGGTAAGCCATTAATCGAGTTTCAGGATCTGCATCAGACTCGACAACAACTTTCGGTTGAATTGATTTGAGCAATTCTAAAATGTGGTTAGTTTGCTCTTGAATCTGATTCGTTTGTGCTTGAATCTGGTTTGTTTGTGCTTGAATCTGATTCGTTTGTGCTTGAAGCTGATTCGTTTGTGCTTGAACCTTTTGAGTTACCTTGACTAAAGCAATGACTCCTTGTAGAAGTGGAGAATCATTTTCTAATAGTGCATTAAGCTTAATATCAACGTTCGATAAGGATGAAAGGAGAGTATCAAGTTTTGCCAGGAGAAGATCTTTAACAGCTTTAATTCGGTTAATTCCAGGCAGTTTGGCAGTAAAAGATTTGGCAGAACGTTGAGTATTAGCTTCAGACATACAAAAGTAGAACGAGATTGACGGTTTCAAAATGAAGGCTGTTTGCTAATGAAGCAATTCTTTCCACGCCTACTATGGAAATTACAGCTCATTTAGATTTTTCAAAAAAGTTGATATTTAAGAGGCGATGTTATCAATTGCTAGAATCCTTAAAAGCTAAAAATTAGATGACGCGATCGTTAGCGATTTTAATCATTACAGAAAGGAAGTTATTCCAGATAAGCTATCCTTCAATGAAGGAACAGCATGATACAAACACATCATAATACACTATAGGTTACTCAAATTCGCCCCTTGTGGGTCGATCGCACAAAGTAAATGTATCTGGGGCAAAGGCCGTAAAACCAGCAATATCTCCTAGTATGTGCGAGGTAGAAGTTCCTCAAAGCGTGGATCACAGGGTTCACCCAGATCAATCGACTTCCATAACCAGTGGTTAATTCCTTTTGCTGAAAATTTGGCAGCTACTGCAGCAGCATTATGGCGCATCTGTTGTTGAGTCTTTACCTCAGTAATTTGCTCGATCGCCTGTCTTAAACTCTCCCCATCATAAGCACAGGTCAGTCCGATATTAAATCGCTGGACAAAATGGGAAGCGGATGTTTTTTCGCTGCCTAAAACAATAACTGGTATGTTGGCCGTTGT
>JAIUYC010001035.1 GCA_020216575.1 Coleofasciculus sp. S288
GTCTAAAATCTTGGTAAATAAGTAATCTGCCCTCTGCTGGAGGTCATGAAGTAAGGTTTCAGTTGCGATCGCAAATTCAACGGTAGTTGCCCAACTCTCAAAATCCGGCACCAACCGCATCAGTTTTTCCAGAATCTCATCATTCACCCACAACACCAACGGGAAAGGAAAATTTTTCCGAAACTCTTCCCGGACTTGGTTGGTTGAAGTCAAAACGCGATCGATATCGCGAACTGCCTCCAAGCCAGATACCGTCAGGGCGGTGGGTTGTTCCTCTCCTAGTTCATCCCGAATCGTCGTGTAGAGTGTCTTGTGCGAATCGTTTAAAACAATAACCCGAATTTGAACAGAGCAAAGTTCGCCTAGCTGCTGTATCAGTTGTTCGCGTAAGCTGGCGTAGTTGCAATATGCCAAAATCAGCGAGAATTGTCCCTCAGACGCCTCAAGCGCCCACGCCAGTTTTGCCAAAACAGATTCGTTAGAGGCTGCGAAATCTTTGAGTGGGTAGGAGTTAATCATCGCTGAAACTCCTTGGCTTCTGCCAGAATCGGATTGATATCAAACCAAGACCCTTCGTTGTCGTAGTATTCATAGACAAACAGGCTGCGAATTAGCCTTTGGTAGTTATCATCTCCAGCTACCTTCTTGTACTGCGCAACTTGACGCAGTAAGTTCCACTCATCATCACCAATGGCTAAGACAACCCTGTTGCGCTGTGCCTGAATCAAACTTTCTAAACCCTTCCGGGACAGGGGCAGTTGCAGTTCCTCCATAATCCATTCATTCAGGAGGCGCAGTAAACGCCGGACATGACCCCCACTCGCACGGCACAAACGGTCTAATGTCTCAGGACTATCAAAAATTTCTGTAATTTTCTCAAGACGCTGAGCGGGAGCTAAATCGGGAAAGGCTCTTGCCAGTACCATCTGACGCAGCAACGCCATGCCGATTTCGTGATCAGTGCCATCGCGCAACTGCACGGGAACCATCGGCAGTACAATGGGATCGACCATAAAGCGTTGGGTGACAATGCCATAGTCATTGGAAAACCGCAACGCTAGGGGAATCGTGTAGATGACATGGCAGTGCAAACCCCGCAACTGTGCGCCGCGATCAGCAAACAGATATTCGGGTTGAGAGCGTCCCCAGGGTTTTTGAGAGGCATTGACTCGGTCGAGATTATCAACGATAACCACCAACCCCTGTTTGCCCTGCTGTTGGAGTTCTTCAATGGCAGGTTCTAGCAACTCTTGGTTCATCACTTCCAACAATCGGTTGGTCTGTGGCTCTAGATATTGCCTCAATCGACTGCGAAAATTGGGGCTATCTTTAGCCTTGGCGGTAATTTTGCCAATTCCTAAAGCTAGAGAAACTGCTCCGTCGCCATCAACCGCAATCTTGCCAAAGCCAGGAACTCCAACCTCGGCTTTCAGCTCTATTTCCGTTTGTAAAAGCTTGGCAGCGCCATCTAGTAAAGCCTTAAAGCCTCTGGGCTTATTAATTCTAATGGTGTCAAGGCTAACACTGACTCGACGTGCGATCGCCAACAATATATCACCAATATCAACATCGCCCATTTCCAAGTCTTGATCCGACTCGAAATAAACGACGTGGAACCCTTCCTGCTCCAAATCCGCCTTAAGCCGCAACAACTCCGTAGACTTACCGCAACCAATATGCCCTGTAAACAGCTCACAGGTCGGCTCATCCGGCGAAAGGAGTGCGATTTTGTCCCTCAGTTTCTCAATAATCCGCCCCCCGCGCACTGAGGAGAAATCAATGTAATACTTCCGATCCTCAGCCTTCTCCACAGCCAGAGTTTTACTGGGGTTTGTTGCTTTATAAAACTTACGTAGATCGAGTACCACTGCCAACTCCCTTTTTCTCTAATGGCAGTCGTGTGCGGATACCCGAGTTGATGCTCAGGGAAACTCAGTGAAGCACCACTACTCACCCAGGCAGGGACACGCTGCTGTTGTAGTGGGGTCTGTCACATCAACACTCAAGTTAGCTGACTTGGGTATTGCTTGGGGTTTCACTAGTTCGTGTCTAGTGGAGGTGGCAAGACCTCATACCTCTAGAGTAGTAAAAGTACCTAAAAGAGCGCCAAAATAATACTATTTGTTGCATTTCGCCATCATCATTCATAGTTTACCAACGAGTACCTTTTAGAAAGGCGATCGCTTTCCTTAACAAATTTTTACGAGGGTAGGTTAGATGACCATCGGTATCTGGGTCTTAGGTGACCAATTGTGGCTTCAACAAGCAGCCCTTTTGAGTTGCGAACACCAGCGCAAGACTACACCCGTAATACTCATTGAGTCATTGCAATACGCCAAACAACGCCGTTACCACCGTCAAAAACTGGTGTTAATTTGGTCAGCAATGCGTCACTTTGCCGAGCAATTGCGCTCTAACGATTGGTCGGTAACCTATGAAATTGCTGAAGACTTTGAAGCACCTCTCAAAACTTGGATCAAAACAAATAACATTACCGAATTACGAGTAATGGCTCCCAATGACCGACCCTTCGCTCAGATAATTGGGAACTTGAACCTAAATTGCCAAGTTATCCTTTTTCCCAACAATCATTTTTTGTGGAATGCAGAAGAGTTTAAAGAATGGGCTAAATCTCAAAAGAGCCT
>JAIUYC010001036.1 GCA_020216575.1 Coleofasciculus sp. S288
TAGGACATAAAAGGGGGCTACAGAACCAGATTTGGTATCATTATTAGTAACAGTTTTTTTTTGAGCGGAAATTAGAGTCGCCACCTTTGGGCCAGCTCTGTCGGGAACTACCCTCTAATGCCATCTATGTCAATGCGATTGATGCCTTGATGGTAGAAGGCTCGATTCAGTGGGTCCATCTTGGCTGATTGACCAGAGCAGGCGCTAGCAAAGCGGCACGTTAGCGTAGCGGAGTGTAGCTCGGTGCGACACCTGCTCCACGGGAGCATCCCAATTTTGCAAAAATACCGGGCGATTAGAAAAGGACGCTAGCGCGTCCCGCTACGCTAACGCGGAACCACACAGACAAAGCCTGCCTGGAGCAGGCTAAAGGTTAATCCGCGCAGACGGACTTCGTTTGTAGGGTTCCCCAGCCTTCTAGTACACCCTGGCGGAAATAACTATCCAGTTGACAAAGATTAAAAAGCTTACTGTACAAGCTTTCTTGCCTTCTGCCCGATTGGTGAGCCTGTCGAACCACTGCCTCCTGCCTTGGAGCCTTCTTGCACTAGTCTGAGGGGCAATTTACACATTTGGGATGCTCCCTGCTCCACAAGCTTGGGTAACTTATTTTTTGGAAATCCCTTTACCATCAGCCCCCTCTCCTAAGTGAAGAGGGGGCTGGACGTAAGGTAACCGATGATGACTACCTAAAATATCTTCGCTATTAGTTTGAACTCTTGCTTAAATCATCGCTAAATTAATAGTGCGCAGGAATTCCTCTTGGGAAAAGGGCTTGGTTAAGTAAGCCTTTGCTCCTTGTCTCATTCCCCAAAGGCGGTCAATTTCTTGATCTTTAGACGAACAAATCACAATAGGAATGCCAACGGTTCCTGGATTCTGCTTGAGACGACGACACAACTCAAAGCCGCTCATTCCTGGCATCACTACATCTGTAACAATAATATCGGGCTTGTATTCCAATGCTTTTTTCACTGCTTCTTTAGCGTCTGTAATCCGGACACTCGTGTGACCTCCTTGACTGAGGAAACTATCCATTAACTCCAACTGAGAGATATTGTCGTCAACAAGCAAAACTTTACTCATGTCTGGTTATCCTAGAAAATTACGAAATGGCAAAAGCTTAGGTACGCCACTCAAAAGTAGCGCCACGGCAGCTAATAACGTTACCGCTTTGGATGAGCCTTGTTAGCTCAGCTAGAAAGCGGGCTTGAATTCTCCGTCATGTGGTGTTTCCTTGAAAGTTATGAAGCTTCAGTACTTTAACTGTTAAAGTTTTTAAAGAAAAACTTGAGTAAATTTACACTTTGACGCCTAAAAGCTGATGAAAGAGTTTGACTCGAAAGAACCATCAATTTACTAAACCCCAGAATGGAGTTCGGGCTTGCTAAGCTGTTGCGCCTACAAGTTGCATTGCTGTACAGCCGCAGGTTTTAACCCGAGAGAAGTTGATGCAAAATCTGAACTATACTTACTATTCCCTATGGATGAAGGGTTGCAACCGGATTGTGATTGTAAATTTTTTGCAAGGAAAGCTCAGGTTGCCAAGCTGATTTCACAACTCTCGGTATACGGGATTTCTCGTTGTTACGCTTGTGATTGGGGCAACTGAGGTGCGATTGGAATTTGAATCCAGAACTCAGCGCCCTGTCCAGGTTCAGAGAAACACTGGAGAACTCCGCCATGTTTCTCCACTACGATTTGGTGGCTAATCGACAGACCCAAACCAGTTCCCTTACCTAGGGGTTTGGTCGTAAAGAAGGGATCGAAAAGATGCTTGAGGACGCACTGTGCCATTCCCGGCCCATTATCGCGAATCCGAATAAGTACTCGATCGCTCTGTAAAAGTTCTGTGCCAATCCAGATTGTAGGTGAGGGGGTATTTTGGGAAGTAGGGAAAGCTAGGGAGGTAGAGGAGCAATTCTCCTGCTGCTGCACCTTTCCTCCTGCCTCCAAAGTTATCTCTGCTTTAGACGCTCCTGCTCTCCCACTCTCCAAAGCATCAATGGCATTGCTGATGATGTTCATAAAGACTTGATTGAGCTGGCCTGCGTAGCACTGAACTGCTGGCAGGTCGTCGTACTCTTTAACAATCGTGATGCCAGGATTATTGCCGCTGGGTTTTAAGCGGTTATGGAGAATCAGCAGGGTATGGTCAATCCCCTCGTGGATATTGACGGGTTTCATTTCCGCTTCATCAGCCCGTGAGAAGTTCCGCAATGAAAGCACAATTTCATGAATGCGGTCAGCCCCAATCTGCATGGAAGACAGAACTTTCGGCAAGTCTTCAAGGAGAAATTCTAAATCAACCTCTTCTATGTAGTGTTGAAGGTCTGGATCAGGATTGGAATAGTGCTGCCGATAGCGCTTAATCAGACCGAGCAGGTCTTGGACGTAGTTCGTTGCATGGAGCAGGTTACCGGTGATGAAACTGACAGGATTATTGATTTCATGGGCAATACCAGCAACCATTTGACCGAGGCTAGACATTTTTTCGCTCTGGATGAGCAGGGATTCGGTTTGCTGAAGCTCGTGTAAAGTGAGTTCCAGTTGACGTGCTTGAGTTTGAGCGGCTAGGGCAGCGGCGCGAGTGTTGGCAAATAATTCTGCATGCTCGATCGCGATCGCAATTTGATTGACCA
>JAIUYC010001037.1 GCA_020216575.1 Coleofasciculus sp. S288
TGGCTAGTTTGACAAATTTCTAAAGTCAGATTTTCTAGAATAACCGTTTTATTAAACGGATAGTTGGATTTTTAACTTATTTATAACCTTGATGCGGTAGTCTTTTAATATCTAACTTATCTCTTCCGAGTCAGCTGTTAAAGGAAATATTAAGGAACAAACAGTATTATTTACGATTTGTTACTGAATTGACTTTTTTACAAGGGACTCCTTGGTGAGAAAACCGATCTATCCACTGGGCGGTTTTTACCCCCAAAAGCAAGTGAACAGCGAGCGTCAACACTGTTCACTGCTTACTGAGTTAATACTCAATACCCGGTTGCGCCTTGATGTTTTGTTCGCGGAAGGGATGCTTGACGAGTGTCATCTCCGTCACCAAGTCAGCTTGTTCAATTAATGCGGCGGGTGCACCCCTACCTGTGAGGATGACATGAGTTTGAGGTGGTTTTTGTTCCAGTCCAGCCAGAACATCTCGAATTTCAAGATAACCCAGCTTCAAGGCAACGTTAATTTCATCTAACAGTACCAGTTGGAAATCAGGGTTGCAGATAAACTCCAGCGCCTTTTCCCAGGCTGCCTGAGCCTTTTCGATGTCTCGCTCTCGATTTTGAGTTTCCCAAGTGAAGCCTTCTCCCATCGCATGAAATTCTAGCTGGGGGGGTTCGTCGTTTGCAGGGGATGTCCAACGGTGGAAGGCCGCTTTCTCCGCTGGTTCCCAGGCTCCCTTGATAAATTGTACGATCGCAACCCTATGTCCATGACCGAGCGATCGCAATACCATCCCCAACGCTGCTGTAGTTTTTCCTTTCCCGTTACCCGTGTGGACAATAATCAGCCCCTTCTCGCTCGACGCTTGCGCAAGACGCTGTTCCTGCACCTCCTTGCGCCTCTGCATTTTTCGCCGATACTGTTCTGCCGTGAGTCCAGAGGTATCTGATTGAGCAACGTTAGCAGATTCCAGCGTTTCGCTCGAGTCGGTGTAGGAATTGACGTTCATTTGAGTTTTCACGTTTGAATTTTGAATTGCCTGACTCCCCTTCCTTCACTTAAGAGTAATCCCAGGATGGCTGTTCCTGTTCTTCAATCAGACAGACGCAATCGCTTGGGTCATTCGGTGCTGAGGATATTTGTACATTACTCATCCAGGAAAAATCCCAGCAAGGTGGCTCTAGTTCCTCAATCAAACGCACCATATCTCCTTGATAGTGTTCATTTATCTCTATTGCTCTGAGTCGCAAATGAGCGGGGACATAGCGTGGATGAACAGGCAGTCCGTGCGCCAGCAGAAATTCTGCCAATTGTTCGGGGTGAATGTAGATCCCCCCCTTATGGAGGCGTTCTATAATTTCCTCAAATGTGTGCCAGCGTTCATCATTTTTTAGAGCAACGGACAGAAGATGATTGGGGATAACTAACATGGGTGGCATTCAGATAAAAGCACTCTAGGTCATCAGCCATTTACTAGACCCATCTGTGAAGTTTTATTACAGAAAAACCTCAGCGTTTACTCCGAGCTTTATCACACTTTTGTTTTCCCTAACAAGATGTTCTGAATTAACTTAGGTTTAGGGTTGACGTCATTCTCAGCTCAAGGAGTGCTTCTTTTCGGTCGATCCAGGCTGCTGTCGCAGCCTATCGAAATTCGTTACAACAATCGCTGTCTTATTCCCCAAATGCCGCTCTAGACGGTCATTTAAGCGCTTTGGAATGATTTTAGGTAAAAGTCATCTATCCAAAGGATTAATCTTTATGATACCAGGCAAACTAGCAGTTGTTAAAGGCAATACTACGCAACAATCCCTAGATTCCTTCATCAAGTCACCACCTAGCCAGCCTCCTAATTAGAATCCTAGTTTAGGAGTTGCTATCTGAGCGGTTGGAGAAGTAGTTTTTTGTTCCTTATAGATAAAAATACCAAAGGCTAGCATCTTCCTGCCAATTGGAAGATCCACAGAACACCAGCAATCTGGCAAGATAGAAATCTCAAAACAGAGATTAATCGTTTTTTTTGGTAAATTTTGCTTCTATATCTTGGTATAACAGCAATCCTCGCCTTCTACGTCGCCTGGAATCTAGGGGCTAACGATGTCGCCAATGCGATGGGGACATCGGTTGGCTCTAAGGCTGTCACCCTCCGGCAGGCGCTGGCGATCGCTGGAATTTTAGAGTTTACGGGTGCTGTATTATTCGGTCATCGCGTCTCGGAAACTTTGGCAACCGAAGTGGCAAACCCGGAGTTATTTGCCGGAATGCCCCAACTACTTCTCCTTGGAATGGTTTCGGTATTGCTGGCATCCGGGTTGTGGCTGCAAATCGCTACGAGCAAGGGATTACCCGTATCATCCTCTCACGCTGTTGTGGGAGCGATCGCGGGATTTAGTTGGGTGGCAGCAGGAATCAGTGCAGTTGACTGGGCAAATATGGGATTCATCACACTGGGTTGGGTAGGAACGCCCATCGTCAGTGGCATCTTGGCAGCCGCGTTCTACAATCTAGTCAGGTACTCGATTTTAGAACAACCCAACCCCATCGTGCGGCTGCGCGAATGGATTCCCTGGTTGAGTGCAGCACTCTTGAGCGTATTTGGTGTCATTGTACTGCCCAGTATCTTCGATCGCCCTTTCTTTGCCGCTTTACCCAT
>JAIUYC010001038.1 GCA_020216575.1 Coleofasciculus sp. S288
ATTTGGCAACGGTGGAAGGGATACCGCTCGTGGCAGATTGTGTTGCCTTGGCGTCAGGAATTTGGAGTGTTAGCACATCGGGAAACTGTGCTTCAATGTCTGCCATCGTTTGTAAGGGGGGTTGGCCGGAGCGATTGGCGCTAGTGGTGGCTAAAGGGCCGGTTTGGGAGAGAATGGCGATCGCAATTTCTGAGTTTGGCACTCGCAACCCGATTGTTGTGGGATCGCTGGGGTTCATTGCCGCCGGAACCTTTTCTGAGGCGGGTAACACTAGAGTCAGTGCTCCCGGCCAATACTGCTTTGCAACTTGCTGCCAAATTTCCAACTCATTGGGAGTGCCTTTCACAAACGGCCAAAGAGATTCTGGAGATGCTCCCATTAAAATCAAGGGTTTTTCTTCACTCCGTTGCTTCGCCGCAAATACTAACTCCGCTCGCTCCGGGCGCACGGCGAGAGCAGGTACTGTATCTGTTGGAAAGCTTACCACTTGACCCGAACGTACACCAGCAATGAGAGTAGGCATGGAAACTTGCGTCATCACAAATACCTCGAACATGGAAACTCAGTCTATGAGAGAGCTAATAGGAAACGAAGAAGGCGTTTAAAGACGCCTTGAATCAAAATACATAATTTTCCCGTCTTGTTTCTGAACAATTTGGCAATTTTTATGGCTAATTCCTTGAATCAACCCTTTCTTGTTTGAAATATTAAACCTTCTTGTTGAGCGCTTTCAAAAGTTTTGATTCAACCCCATAGCTCAATCAAATAGATTGAAATAATAACGCATCGTAGTAGAAAGAAAGCCCATCTTTTTGCAAACTGAATTCACCGGAAGCGACGGGAATCCCACTCTTTAATATCGATTACCTCAATGTTTGCTACAGATGATTGACACGGTGACGCGGTGACGCGGAGATTAATGTGTAGCACCATTTTAGAGGATTGATATAAGGGATGGGAAGGACAGCCGTCCGCCGCTTGGTGCATGGTTTATTGCAATGAATAATCAACAATGAACCATGCACCAACCCGACTTTAAGGCGGGGGGGGTGAGCTTAGAATTACCTTTCCAGATGCTAGGACGTAACGTTCAGCGAACATTTTGATTAGTTGAGCTTATGTAAAAATCCGGTTTTACTGAATTTATCGAAGCTTGTTCTTATCATATTTTTGAAAGTTTTTTACTTTGTAAAAGTTCAGATAAATAATCCTGTTAAACGTTACAGTAAAGCATAGGATAAAAAATTTTGACTACAAGGAGACTTAACCGTGATTCAGAGTTTCAAGGTTAAAAAAGAAACTCTTTTTAAAATTTGATAACAAAAAAGTTAAATTGTTAAGAAATTAGACAAATCATCAAGTAAAAGGGAACCAAAATAGCTCGTCATGAAGCGGATTTAGCATAAAAATGGGTTACTGGTTACTGCTCAGGAATTAATTTATATTTATTTACAAAATGGTGAGTTATGAGTCAAATTAATACCCCAAAAATGTTACTTAAAAATCAACTGCTTAAATGCCCCACTGGAATCAAAGGACTTGACGAAATCACGAACGGTGGCTTGCCTCAAGGGCGTCCGACTCTGGTTTGTGGAACGGCGGGTTGCGGCAAAACCTTACTGGGAATGGAGTTTCTGGTACGTGGCGCACTTGAGTATGATGAACCGGGCGTTTTTATGGCGTTTGAAGAAACGGCTGAAGAATTGGCCCAAAATGTCGCGTCCCTAGGTTGGGATTTAGAACAGCTAATGGCTGAAGAAAAAATCTCGATTGATTGCGTTGAGATTAACCCGCACGAGATTCAAGAGACGGGCGAGTTCGATTTAGAAGCCTTATTCATTCGTCTAGGTTATGCAATTGATTCCATTAAGGCCAAGCGAATTGTCTTGGATACGGTTGAAGTCCTGTTTGCCGGGTTGCCCAACGCTGGGATCGTGCGGACAGAGTTGCGGCGATTGTTTCGCTGGCTGAAAACCAAAGGTGTAACAGCAATAATCACGGCGGAAAAGGGCGATAATTCTCTCACCCGTCATGGGTTAGAAGAGTATGTTTCGGATTGCGTGATTCGGTTGGATCAACGCATCCAAGACGAACTGACGACTCGACGCTTGCAAGTTCTCAAGTATCGGGGTTCTCGTCATGGCAGCAATGAGTATCCGTTTCTGATTAATGAGGACGGGATTTCCATTTTACCTATTACCTCGGTGGGATTAAATCATGACGTTACTCATGAACGGATATCAACGGGCATTGATCGCCTGGATACAATGCTGGGAGGGCAAGGCTACTTTCGCGGCAGCAGCATTCTAATCACGGGTACGGCTGGAACTGGGAAGAGTACGATTGCTGCCTATTTTGCGGCTGCCAGTTGCCGTCGGGGCGAACGCTGCCTTTATCTAGCCTTTGAGGAAGCGCCCAAGCAGATTATCCGCAATATGCGATCAATTGGCGTCGATTTGGAGCCATTGGTGGCGCAGAACCTTTTGCGGTTCCATGCAACGCGCCCTACGAGTTATAGCTTGGAATTGCATCTCGTGCAGATTCACAGCTTGGTTAAGGAATTTCAACCAACGGTGGTGATTATCGATCCGATGAGCAATCTGAATCTAGGCGGCGCTTTACCGCAGGCTAAAGGGTTCCT
>JAIUYC010001039.1 GCA_020216575.1 Coleofasciculus sp. S288
CTTCATCTGTGTACTCATTGTTATCTCCTTAGCTGCAAGCCGAAACGTTCCCAATTCTTTTGTAATGGTGTCGAATTTAAACAAGCACTCTCTGATTTCTTGAACTAAGAGAGTTTTCTAGTTCAAGAAAGATTTAAAGGATGGGTTAGTTGCTCTACACTAGAGTAGCTCTATTGATTTTCTAACTCCCTCCATCTCAGGAGTTGTCTAGTACTAAGTTTTTTTGTATCTAAAGATGCAGACAAATTTTTGAAAAGTTCACTAACAGCGTAAAATACAGAAGCCTCTGGGGACTCGCGCTTATACTTCAGCCTTGAGTTGACGTCAGGGACGCTTCTGGGAGGACTAACAGCTTCAAAGATGATGCAGGCAACCATTGAGGAACTCGATAAGATTCTGGTTTTTGCAGCTCTAACACCGTTGGAACTCGAACAGTTACAACCTCACACTCGAACTCAGAACTATCGGCAAGGAGAAATCGTCATGCACGAAGGCGATCGCCTCCCACAAAAGCTGTATGCTCTGCTTAGTGGTTCCTTGCGTGTTAGTAAGACGGCAGCAACGGGTAAAGAAACAATTCTGCGCACCTTATTCCCTGGAGAAATCTTTGCAGCACCCGCTGTATTTGGCAATGGCATCGCCCCAGCAACCGTTACTGCTGAAGGTAATTCTCAGGTTCTCACCGTTGAACGAGAAGCCCTACTAGAGGCAATTCGGCAAAACCCTGAGATTGCCTTACGAATCCTCGGTGTCTTCAATCAGCGACTCCAGGCGTTGCATAACACTGTTCATGGATTAGTCTCGGAGCGGGCTATCGTGCGCTTGGCTCGATTTATTCAGTATTTTGCTTCTCGCTATGGAACTGAAGCCAGACTGGAGGGTAAGCGCCTGAACGCCAAACTTCCCACCTATCAAATTGCTCGCACGATTGGGATTACCTACGAAGAGTGCGTGCGGTTGTTCAAAAGTATCCGGTCAGTTGTGAGCTACAGTCGAGGTGGTAAGATTACGGTGCTCGACGAAGAGGCGTTGGAAGCGATCGCTTCTGGCGGAGACACTCCTGAATCTTGATTGATACCAAGTCCGGAGTGTTCGTCTCTAGGGTGCAGCCAGAAATCCTTCACTGAGTCCAGCATCGCGCAGTCGCATAGCACCGATATTCCGACTGAGTACTGCCAGCCCTGCTAAATGCGCCTGCAAGCCTGCGGTACTCGCACAGCAATCAGTAAATACGATGGGCTCAATGCCGATATCGAACAGATCCATCGCAATTTTCAAGACGCACATATCGGTATCAATACCGACAACGAAGACTTGTTCAATATGCTGTTCGTGAAGGTAGCTGACTAAGTCGTCCGGCATTCCGCACAGTCCTAGTTTAGAAAAGACACAGCCCGTTTCAACAAACGGTTTGAGTTCAGGGACAATATCTGTTTCTGGTTCGTTGGTGCAGCTATGCCAGTCGAGGAAGCGATCGTAGGGTCCACTTGGCGCGTTGACGAATCGAGTAAACAGGAGTGGCGCATAGCGATCGCGATCAATCAAACGGACAACTCGCTGCGGGATGTGATGCGTGAATTCGTTGATGAAACCAACTTGTACGTCAACAATGAGTAAAGGCTCGGACATTGAGAGGCTCTGAGAAAGCAGTGGATACGGTCAGGAGTCTAGTTTCATCATCAGCGTTTTGAGATGCAACGTGTACCCATCCAAAGGTAGGATTTCTCGTCTGACTTGAGCCGCTCCCAATCCTCTACCCCTTCACATTTCAGCTCGCTCCTTGCTTTGATGCGTCCCACTTAGGTACTTCAGAACTAAACAGTGGAATTGCGACTAAAGCAATGAGTAGTTGTCCGGCGCTGAAGATTGCCAGCGTGGAACCGAAACCCAAAAACAAGGCTTCACCAAACAAGAGACTACCGATACCAAACCCGGTAAATAGGGTAAAAACCTTCAGTCCCATCGTTTGTCCCAGGCTTTTTTCATTGCCCAAGTCCGTCACAATTCCGGCAAACAAGGGTTGAGTCAAGTCGTAGCCAAGGGATAAAACTAGAATCGCTACTGTCGTCCCAGTTAGGGGAATTGGAAAAATCATCGCGGCAGCCGCGATCGCAGCCATCGCCAATCCTAAGGGGATGAGCCACCTCCGTCCCCATCGGTCTACTGCTTTCCCAATTAAGGCACTAAACAACAACCCTGGGACTCCATACCCAAAAATTGCCAGTCCAATTCCAACCTCTCCCAACTGATAACGTTGAGATAGGTAGAGTCCCAGCCAAGTGTAAACTCCAGAATGAAAGATACCGTTCAAAAGGACGTAACCATAGGTTCGCCGACCTCGCCAAGTTGACAATACACTGCGATAGTCTGCAAAAATTTGCTGAACGGAGGGTAAAGATGTCACTTTGGGAGCATCAAATAATGCCCCATAGCGATGCAATCGCCAAAGAACTAGTGCCATAGCAATTGCAGTGCCAATAAACAGCATTTGCCAACTCACAAATGGCTCCAGAATTGCGCCACCGGCTGAGCCTAAGGCCATCCCGCCTTCCATGGCAGCAAATACAAAGCCAAGCTTGCTGCCCCGTTGATTGAAGGGAAACAAATCTCCGATTAGGGCGAATGTTAGGGGAATAAC
>JAIUYC010001040.1 GCA_020216575.1 Coleofasciculus sp. S288
AATTAATACTTTTTTTCAGTGAAGGGATACATGAAGCTGACTACCTAAAGTAACAACTAAGATAAACTCGTAAGCATACACTAGAAATTAAGAGTAATTTAGGAGAGGCGTTTTTTCCACTCAGATGAGTCATACAAATACAAATAGAAAAACATTTAGCCTGACAACGCCGCTCTACTACGTAAACGACTTACCTCACATCGGCAGTGCCTATACAACAATGGCAGCAGATGCGGTTGCTCGGTTTGAAAGGTTGCGTGGTAAATCCGTGCTGTTGATTACTGGCACGGACGAACACGGACAGAAAATTCAACGCACGGCTGAAAGTAATGGTCTTAACCCCCAAGAACATTGTGACAAAATAGCCGCTGGATTTGAAGCCCTGTGGCAAAAGCTCAATATTCAGTACGATCGCTTCAGCCGCACGACTTCCTTCCGCCATGCCGGGATTGTCAAAGAGTTTTTTTTGCGCGTTTGGGATAACGGGGACATCTACCTAGGGCAGCAGAAAGGCTGGTACTGCGTCTCCTGCGAGGAATTCAAAGAAGAGCGCGAACTCTTGGAAGGACATCGCTGCTCTCTCCACCCGAATAAGGAAGCGGAGTGGCGAGATGAGCAGAACTACTTTTTCGCCTTGTCAAACTATCAAAACAAGTTGGAAGCCCTGTACCAGGAGCGCCCCGATTTTATCCAACCCGCAAGCCGTCGAAATGAAGTTTTAAGCTTCGTCGAGCGAGGGCTTCAGGATTTTTCAATTTCGCGCGTGAATATGAATTGGGGGTTCCCGGTACCAGTTGACCCCAACCACACGATTTATGTTTGGTTTGACGCTCTCCTTGGATACGTTACGGCTTTACTCGATCCGGATAGCGAACCGACACTGGAGAATGCTTTAAAAACAGGGTGGCCTATCAATTTACATCTCATTGGTAAAGACATTCTGCGTTTTCATGCAGTTTACTGGCCTGCTATGTTAATGTCAGCAGGCTTACCCGTGCCAGGTCGTGTATTTGGGCATGGTTTTCTTACCAAGGACGGTCAGAAGATGGGGAAAAGTCTCGGTAATACTCTAGACCCCGTGGAATTAGTCAACCGCTACGGTGCGGATGCGATTCGCTACTACTTTCTCAAAGAAATTGAATTTGGGAAGGATGGAGACTTTAGCGAAAGTCGTTTTGTTGATATCGTCAATGCTGACCTGGCCAATGACTTGGGCAATTTGCTCAACCGGACGTTGAAAATGGTGCAAAAGTATTGCGATGCGCGTGTCCCAAACGTCCGAAGTGAAGATATCCCCTCTACTAACCCACTCAAAGAAATTGGGTTGGGATTGAGCGATCGCGTTGCTCGCTCCTATGAAGCCTTAGCCTTCAGTGATGCTTGCCGAGAACTCTTGACTCTGGTTCGAGCCAGTAACAAATTTATCGACGAACAGGCTCCTTGGAGCCTATACAAGCAGGGACAATTGCCAGCTGTTGAGCAAGTCTTGTATGCTGTCTTGGAATCAGTTAGACTAACTGCTTACCTATTATCACCAATTATTCCCAGCATCACCACAGATATATACCAGCAATTGGGCTTTTCACTCGACTTTAACGATAAAACTCTCATTAACGATTCTGTAACCTATGAAACTCATGCAACTTGGGGAACCTTACCCGCTCAACAAAACCTAGGCAATCCAAAGCCAGTCTTTGTTCGACTGGAACAAGCATGATTTTGTTCCGTCGTTTTGATTAGTATGAGTAATCAGCGACTGACCAGAATTTTGAGTGTGGGCAAAGGAGGCATCGAATCTTTTTTTACATAACAAACTGAGGCATAAAAAGTATGTTGAATAATTTTAGTAATGACCCAATTTTTACACCCGAACAAGTTTTAGAAAATCGTGGTCGTGTTGCCATTTTTATCGATGGTTCCAATTTGTTTTATGCCGCCCTGCAACTGGGCATTGAAATTGACTATACTAAGCTGCTAGTTCGTTTGACAGCAGGGTCTAGACTGTTACGTTCTTTCTTTTATACGGGCGTCGATCGCACCAATGAAAAGCAGCAAGGGTTTTTGCTGTGGATGCGTCGCAATGGCTACCGAGTCATTGCCAAAGACCTCGTGCAATTGCCCGATGGCTCTAAGAAAGCGAATCTGGACGTGGAAATTGCTGTGGACATGATGGCGCTAGTGGGTTCCTACGACACGGCGGTTCTCGTCAGTGGCGATGGAGATCTTGCCTATGCCGTGGATGCAGTAAGCTACCGGGGAGTGCGCGTAGAGGTGGTAAGTTTGCGATCAATGACCAGTGACAGCCTGATTAATGTAGCTGACCGATACATCGATCTCGACAACATAAAAGAAAGTATCCAAAAAACACCTCGACAAAACTATACCTACCGTCCGCTGTCTGGCATCGGTATCATGGACGAGCAGGAGGAATAACTAGTTGGTAGTTGGTAGTTGGTAATTGGTAATTGGTAATTGGTAATTGATAATTGCTATTAACCAATTATCATTATTCATTAGCAACCAATAAATAGAGTCCCTGATACCAATTCACCTTTCAGTTATCAGTTATCAGTTAATCCCTGAGTAGTAAAGCTCCCATCAAAGATGGCTGCTGAGCTGGACACTGAGCCTGCCGA
>JAIUYC010000016.1 GCA_020216575.1 Coleofasciculus sp. S288
GAGTACAGCCGCCGCACTTACAACATCCTTCTGCGTTACAATCCCGTCCAGCAACTCGGTTCTCTCAGCTTCCGAATTAACGATTTCAATTGGACAGGTAGCCCAGGACTCTTCGACCGTTCTGAAGTGCGTCCTGTCTTTCAGGGAGTTAGTCAGTGAAGACACTGCGCCTGAAAGTCAATAAAGCATGAGATTAGAGCCAGTTCAAAATCGTTTGAGCAAAGCGGCAATTGGAGAGCCATCAAGCGTAACAGCATCAAGGATGAAAACCCATCAACTAAACGCAGCAGTTGATGGAGCAAACCTATATTTTGGCTCTAGCTTCCTGTTGCTGTTTGCGCTTTAGTAGGAAACCAACACCGAAAACACCGAAGGTTAATAGACCCATTACAGAAGTAGGTTCGGGAACAGCTTCAACTTGGAAACTGACCTGTTGTTGATTAAAACCAGCCAGGTTAAACGTTCTGTCGTAGACTTCAAAAGAAGTATCAACAATGTCTACACTATCTTCAAAAAGGGTCACAGAGAAATCAGGAATTATAGGGATTTCGAGTCCGAATTGACCAGCAAGTAAGTCTAGACCGAGATCGAGACCCAGATTAGTGCTGTTACTGAAGAGGGCATTGAAATCAATCAAGGCATCAATATCAAGGAATTTTCCAACAGTATTAGGAAATGTGAGGGTTATATCATCCCCAACGTTGAAAGGAATTGAAGTTCCATCCTCTAGGAGAAGCAAGGCTGGTAAGATACCAGTTAAATAAAATTGTTGAAGTATAGATAGAGCAGCAGTAGCCTCTACATCCAAAAGGTTGTAGTTAACGCCAAGATCACCAAAAATGCCCAGATCGATTGATTCATCACCCTCAAGCGGTGGTAGCCCAAATAAACTAGTGGCAATAAAATCTAAATCAAGAGCCCCATCGAGAAATGTGTCTTCTCCTGAGGAGATTAATTCATTTGAACCAGAAACAGTTCCCATCGTGTCTACATTGGGAAAACTTACACTAAGACTTCCGAGGGGACCATTTAGGTCAAAATCCAAAGTCTCGCTATCAAAACTGACTAAATTTGTGCTTTCATTGATGTCGAAGCTAAAATCAAGGAAGTCTACAGGTTCAAGATCTAGAGCAGCTGCTAACTCAAAAATTAAATCTAGTGCGTATGATGCGCTAGGGCTGGAAGTAGTGAAAGTAGCGCCACTGCCAAACGAGAAACCTGTTTGAATAGTGAATGGTTCGCCTCTGTTGACTGGTTCATCTGGTATAACCACGGATAAGTCAACTGGAATAAATGCATTGACAGTACCTCCGTCTAGATTCAAGGTGCTTTGAAGACCTATTCGTCCACTTGTACTAGCTTCGATACCTACATCAATTTCATCGAATATGAGGGGAATGGTAAAACTCTCATCCACCGATTTATTAAATTCAAGTCCAAGGAACCTGTCATCATTAAAACTAAATGCATTACCGGTATCCCAGATACTTTGATCGGATGTTTCAAACTGCAAATCAAAATTGAGAGTCGTGGCATGTACAGTAGCGGACAGGCTAAGAGCAGTAGCCATAGCCATAGCTGCTACGGTTACAGGTTTATGAAAAATTTTCATCTACTTAGTCCTCACTAAGGTTAGAAAGTTTCATTGAAATAGGATAGTTAAGGTTGGATGAGGTAGAGGGAGTTAACCTCATCAACTTCGGCGAGAATCGCCACCGAAGATTACATCGTCACCATCAAGCCCAGCTATGCTGTAATCTTCATGTGTATCCTGAAAAAAATCAGCTTCATAAGTACCAATAAGACTCATCAGTATTTACCTCATCTTTTCTTTAAAAAAATTGCGAACATTTCCCTGCGCTTAGTTAGGTGCAAGTATATAAACTAAAAATGACTATAACTAAATTTATATCAATCAAGTCATTTTTTACTTATTTAGCATTACCTAATGATCAGCGTTGCGAAATCAACACTATCAGAGACGAGAAATCAAATATTAGCTACATCGCTTTTCTTCAGGAAGCCTACAGTTTCTAACATGTCAACTGCCCAATGTTAATATCATAAATTTAAAAAATATCTCAAGTATTATGCAACTTTCATGCAACCTGCAAATCATATAGCAACCTACGGATTTAATAAGCAAAGCTCAAACTTTTACAGGCTAATAGTTTGACTTAATTAGCCAAACTATTATTCATATTAATTTAACAAAATGATAGTGTTTGCTCATTCTTTGTGAGCAAAGATTAAGAAGATTCTAAATTTATAGCAGAAGGCAGAAGGCAGAAGGGAAAAGATTGAGTGGTCAAGGTTTCAGGATTTGGCTGTGTCCTATCGTCTTGGCGACTGCTATATTAGGAACAAAAGAAAGTAGAGTAAGGATTGAAATAGCGATTAGCTCTTACCTTGGCTCTGTAGCTTTCATGACCCGCCAAGAAGAGCATTCGACGCAAGCATTCAAATCATCTCCTACTCACTACTAACTACTACCCACTGACCCCCAACTCCTAACTCCTAGTTAGCCATCGCCAGACTTTCACCACTAGCTCCTCGATCCACAGCATGGTAAGGTCTAGCCACGCTAGTATTTGCTCTAACGGGTGCTTGACGTATCCAACTGGGCTTGCCTCAGTTTCAATCCAGTCCGGTGCTGGATCGAGATGGGCATCTGAGGAAGGGGCAGATGGGTTGGTAATAGCTGCGGTTGTTGTAGTACCAAGCGATTTGTTGGTGTTAGGAGAACTGACGAGTTTTGAAGAGGGGGTTTGGCGTTTTGTGGCGGTAGTTTCTCCTTGTCTTTTATGAAATTGTAGGGTCAATTCTCCTGTTTTACTAGAAGTCTGAGCAATTGGGTTGCTAAATAAATCATCCCAGCTTAACCAGGGATCGGCTTCAATATCATCTGCCAAATCCGAATGAGTTGAGGTAACTGGAGGCAGGGATGCAGAATCGTGTCCTGAGATTTGATGGAACGTCCCTTGAGGATCAGCCGAGATGGCTGATTGTTCCTGAGAACCTGTCGAAGGTAAGTTTGAGGAACTTCTGCCGAAAAAGTAGTTAATTGCAGCGTGAATTAAGGCTTGAATCCGAAATGAATTGGCTTGAGACGCCTTTGTTACAGGTGAGGTGCTTGTGGTATCTGCGAATTGTGGAGTCAGATTGGCAGTCGTTCCAACTGACGTTGGAGGGTGTTCGGAAAGCTTGCCTGGAGATGGTTTGAAGCTCAAGTAACGCTTAAAGACACCCCAAACGGAATTTCCTGGCATTGCAGGTATCTTACTGTTAAGCGCTTCAGGTAATTGGGTTTGAGATTCTGAATTTTTCCCGTTTACTAGAGGAGGCAAAGAAGTAGAATTAAGCCCTGCTAACTGATGTGGATGGGCTGTTTCTTGGGGGTTAGCTGGAATTGTCAGTTGCTCTGGGGAATCGATGCCGGGCAGATTTGAGGCGTGTCTGCCGAAAAAGTAGTTAATTGCGGCGTAGATTAAAGCTTGAATCCTAAATGGATTAGTCTGAGATGTCTCTAGAGAGTCACCAGGGCGTCCGGGAGTAACGAAGGGTGGTTGTAGGTGTTGGCGCAGTTTCTGAGTGCGATCGCGCAGTGCCTGTGTGGCACGCTCATACAATACAATCGCTCCTTCCGTCCCCGGTACTAACTGGTGTGATTCTAGTTCAGCAGCCGTATGATCAAGAAGATCCAACACTCCTTGTAACGGGTTTGAAGGTTGAAGAGTGGTAGGTTGATAGGTTAGCAGGTTGTTTTGTATATTCCAACTGTCTAACGTTCCACCATTCATCGGTTTGTGATGGACAAGGGTACATTCTTGGAAGAGATTCGCGGCAATCGCCACTGGACTGGTTTGTACCCACGCCATTACCTGCCAAAAAAGCCTCACTGGGAGAAAAACACGGGGTCGATCCAGATTAGCAAGCCGATGCGGAACAACCTGACGTTCTGACACTTGCACGAGTCGTCGCTGATGCAGGAAATCAGACACTTCCCAGATGATTCTTGCTGATAGTTTTTGCTGCTGCTCTGGCGTCAAAATATCCAGGACTTGATTTTGAACTGTAACCAGTACAAGAGTTCGCGTTGTCAACAGCGTAGCTACTCCCCGAACCAAACAATGCTCATGACTCAACTCTTGCTCTGTTTGGTTTAGATGGAGTGGAGTTTCAGAGGGTGGGTTAGCGGGTTGAAGGTTTGTTTGGGTTGCAGGTAGACAGCTTGGCAGGTTGTTTTGAACGTTCCAACCTTCCAACTTTTCAACATTCAACTGTTCTTTCAAGCTTGCAATCGGCAACTCTAAGATACTGACGTCCTCTAGTACTCGTTGAATAGGAGTATCAACGGTTGGAGCTGTTTCTTGCGGTTGAGAGTGAGAGAATGCTTTTAATGGAGTGCTTCCAGTTTGTGCTGCTGATGAGAGTTGACGCCCTGCGGATAGACCGGCTTGGACTAGAAGGTAAACCGGATACAGCAGAATTTGTGTTCCCCAGGTGGCTGCGACTTTGATGTGTCGTACTGTGCGATTGAATTGATCGGTCAACCGGATCGATTGCCGATTCAGAAAATTGAACAATCGACTTTGGTAGCGACCAGTGGAAGCAGGGGACATGGTTGTAAGTTACCCAGGGAGCGATTAACCGATAGCGGTTAGTTTCAGTTCTTTAATAATTATGCGCTTTGCCTGTTGCGATCGCGTTGCTGAAGTCCGCTCAATCTCAATCTGCGACAACCACTCAGCCAGCGCCAGTGCAGAGGCGCAGCGTCACAACCCAAGAACTAACAGCTAAAACTCAAAATTTGATTTATAGTGAATGCCCCAATCTTATCTGAAAGATGACCAAAACAGGGATGCACCAAGTTACTGATGCGATTGAAAGACTACATGCCTTGACTCAAGTCAAGGTTCAGAACCACTGGCGATGCTGGCCTAATGACCTATCGGCAACTGCTGCCACTCAGCCTCAATGCTGGAACAATTGGTTAACAGCTGAACTTAATTCAAAAGAATACATCGTTTGGGCGGCAGGACGGCAAGTGATGTGGCTGGGGCAACGATTCGTCGTTCCCCAAGATTTACAGGGTTATCCTTTGACCGGATTAGCGTTGCGGCTGGCCTTGACGTGGTGGGCAGAAGCTGCTCAGATTTTTGTCAATGGTCAGCTAGTCCAAGAAGGAGATTTATTTGATTCCTCGACTCGAGTGTTGCTCAGTTCTGCGGTGACACCAGGAGAAGAAATTGCGGTAGCTTTGCGCCTTATTAGTCCCGGTCATGATATTGGGGCATTAATGCGCTCAAATTGCCTCTATGAAGCCGCTGATGGGGGCATCGACCCAAGTTTCGTCGCTGGTGAGTTAGAGGTGTTGCAGCGCCATCTAGAAGCGTTTGAGCCAGAAAAACTGGATACTCTCGCAGACTCTGTTAGTGAAATTAATTGGGATGCCGTTTCAGAGCCAGAAGAATTTTGGCGATCGCTTTCTACTCTACGTCAAACCCTCCAATCCAAAATCGTTCGACTGAGCGCGGTTCGGCTGAACTCACCGTCGAAGCCTCACGCGGCTCGACTGCCCTTCGGCAAGCTCAGGAACCGCGCTCGCCGAACGTCCGAAGTCCAAAATCCAAAATCCAAAATCCACCTACTAGGTCATGCTCACCTTGATATGGCTTGGTTGTGGACAGTGAATGAAACTTGGGACGTTGCTCAGCGCACCTTTGAATCCGTATTAACCCTACAACAAGAGTTTCCAGACTTAACATTTTGCCATTCCACACCAGCCCTCTATGCCTGGATTGAACAGCATCGTCCTGACCTATTTGCCGCTATTAAACAACAAATTGCTGCGGGTCGTTGGGAAGTGGTGGGTGGGATGTGGGTAGAACCAGACTGTAACCTAATTGACGGGGAATCAATCGTCCGCCAGGTACTCTACGCTCAGCGTTACGTTCAGGAAAAATTTGGTGAGTTGACGCGGGTGGCATGGGTACCGGATAGCTTCGGGTTCTGCTGGCAGTTGCCGCAAATTCTCAAACAGGGGGGAATTGACTACTTCGTCACCCAAAAACTGCATTGGAACGACACCACTAAGTTTCCCCATGGTATCTTCTGGTGGCGATCGCCGGACAGCACTCAAATTTTCAGCCTGATGTCTCCCCCCAACACAACAGGTGTCATGGACACCGATCCCATCAAAATGGCAACGTATGCTATTGATTGGGAAAGGCAGACCAATCTGAAAGATGCGTTCTGGCTTCCCGGTGTTGGTGACCACGGCGGGGGACCCACCCGCGATATGTTGGAAGTAGCACGGCGTTGGCAGCAGTCACCCTTCTTTCCCCATCTGGAATTTACAACTGCTTTGAGTTATTTGTCAGTAGTCAATAGTCAGTGGTTAGTTGAGAAGACTGAGGTTGAAAAACGAGAAACAACGGACAACGAACAACTGACCACTGAGGTTCCCGTCTGGAATGACGAACTGTATCTAGAATTCCATCGCGGCTGCTACACGACTCACGCTGACCAAAAGCGCTGGAATCGTCGTTGTGAGGGTTTGTTGTATCAAGGAGAACTGTTTGCTTCTCTTGCAACTATCATGACTGGTGCTGCCTATCCTAAGTCTGAACTGGAAGATGCCTGGAAAAAGGTGCTATTTAACCAATTCCACGATATTTTACCAGGGACATCCATTCCGGAGGTCTTTGTTGAGGCAAACCAAGCTTGGCAGGACGTGGAGCAAGTGGGTTTAGAGATAGTGCAAGCCTCGTTAAATGCGATCGCCTCTCAGCTTACTTTACCTCCACCACCGCACCCCGACGCTCAACCGATTATCGTCTTCAACCCTCTAAACTGGAAGCGCTCAGAACTCGTTGCCGTTTCCTTACCACCATTGGACGGAGATACTGAGGACTGGGAAGACTCTAAACGTGTATCAAAGGCTGTCCCAATCCTCAATCCCCAATCCTCTAATGCAGTTTGGGAAATTTACGACTTTTCAGGAGAAAAAATACCGTGTCAGCTCACTGAGGCATCGAAACTTGTCTTTTTAGCCATAGATGTCCCCTCGGTAGGGTATCGTATTTTTTGGTTGTGTCGTTGCGATCGCCCTAGCGTTCGCGAAGCAGCTCCTCAGGAGCGAGTCAGTAGGGGTATAATGCCTTCCACCCCTACTCTTCAAGACAACTGGGTTTTAGAAAACGAACGGCTGCGGGTTGTGGTTGACGCTGACACTGGAGACTTAAGCAGCGTCTTCGATAAACTCCAGCAGCGAGAAGTCCTCAACGGTTCTGGCAATCAGCTACAAGCCTTCCAAGACAGAGGTCAATATTGGGATGCTTGGAACATTGACCCCAACTATGCTCAACATGCCTTGCCCTCAACTCAACTGAAATCAATTGAGTGGGTAGAACGAGGACGTTTGCGATCGCGTTTGCGTGTGGTACGCCAGTTGGGGCAATCTCAGTTTTGTCAGGATTATATCCTCTCCGTCGGCTCACCCGTTCTCCAAATTGCCACAACTGCCGACTGGCAGGAACGCCACGTCTTGGTAAAGGCGGCTTTCCCTTTAAACCTCAACGCCAGCTATGCGACGTATGAAATGCCTTGCGGTGCTATTGAACGCCCCACTCAACCCCAAACGCCTGCCGGGCAAGCCAAATGGGAAGTTTCGGCACTCCGATGGGCAGATTTGGGTGATGAAAGCTACGGCGTCAGTTTGCTTAATGATTGTAAATACGGCTATGATTGCCAATCTTCACAATTACGCCTGACGTTACTGCGGAGTCCCAACTGGCCTGATTCAGAATGCGATCGAGGTATCCACCACTTCACCTACGCACTCTATCCTCACAGTGGCCGTTGGCAGTCCGCTGGTACGGTGCGCCAGGGCTATGAGTTGAATCTACCCCTTCAGGTGCTAGTTAGCCCTTCTATAGGGGCTGCTGGTTGCCGAGACGGGATTGGGGATGGGAAAGGTCGATTGTTGGATTTGCGAGCGGAAAATCTCATTTTGATGGCTCTCAAGCGATCAGAAGATGCTCCTAGCCAATGGATTCTGCGGTGTTATGAATGTCACGGTGAGTCAGCGGAGTTGTCATTGGAGAGCGATTTAGATTTAGCGATCGCTCACCCCGTCGATTTGTTAGAAAGACCAACTCAGACGCTTGAACCCTTACCTGATGGACAAACTTTCAAAATTTTACCCTGGAAAATCTCCAGTTTCATCGTGGTATCTAAATATAGCAGTGGACACATCGCTTAGGACAAACGAACTTTGGTAAAGACGTTCCACCGGAACGTCTCTACTAAATTCATGTATGTCCTAACCGCCTTGGCAGTTGCTATAAAACAAAAAACCGCCTTTAAACTGCTCAGCAATCTAAAAGCGGTAATTCACACCTGAAGGTTAAATGCACAGAATCAGCCTTCAGCGATCGGGTTAAAGTATCTTAATCTTCGTGATCTTCAAACGGGTCGTTCAACTCCGCAGAAGGCGGTCCAAAAGCGGTGTAAATCGAGACGCCAGTGATTGCGATAACGATAACGGCTATTGAAATGCTAAGAACTATTGCGGGTTCCATAAAGGTAGATAATTATGAGAGCTCTTCCTCTATAATATTACAGAACATTACAAAATATCGATTTAGCTTCATCATAGGTTACCCATGGCACAACGGACGTGGTTAGGCGACATTCTCAAACCCTTAAACTCTGAGTATGGTAAAGTTGCCCCTGGCTGGGGCACTACGCCATTGATGGGAGTTTTCATGCTTTTATTTCTCGTCTTTTTGCTAATTATTTTGCAGCTTTACAACTCCTCACTCATGATTGAGGGCATTCAGGTCGATTGGAGAAGCTTAGGTCAGTAGCCTGCTATCCCCAAACTCCAATCAGTTTTTGGCTCCCGGCTCGTCCGGGTTTTTTTGTAGTCCTATATTTAGTATGGGACTAGCACTTGACAACTTGCAGGAGATCATCCCATGAATGTTTTTGGTATTGGGTTGCCGGAAATGGCACTGATTTTGGTCATTGCCCTATTAGTATTTGGACCGAAGAAGTTGCCGGAAATTGGTCGGAGTATGGGTAAGGCAATTCGAGGCTTTCAAGACGCATCTAAGGAGTTTGAAAACGAGTTTAAACGGGAAGCTGAACAGCTAGAGCAGGCGGTGACGACGCAATCGCTACCAGAATCGAAGGAAGCTGTTACGGCTGAGTCTAACAACCACGCTACTACGTCTTCTCAGCAAGGCTAAAGCCTTTACTAGCGCTGTCTTAAAAGCCCGCCCTTGCGGGCTTTTAGCGTCTTGACTCTCCTTAATTCAGCTGCATTAACTGGTCAAAAACTATTTCTTGCTAGTTGGAGGCAACGCTGCGCAAGTCAGTACCATCAGCTGTTCTACTTATCCAAGGCATCTATATTGCTTGTCAGCCGTCGGAGCCGATGCACCAGGTGAAGCCCCCTATTTAACACATACCTCAGAAACTAGGCGAAGCACCCTCTGAGCGGCAGTCATTGCCAGTTAAGACTAAGGAATCGTTCCCGTAGTGGCTTTAGGACTCAGGCTTTCCATTCTTAGCGTTGCTAGGAGCCTCGAACTTGTAACCGACCCCTCGAACGGTTTGGATTAATGACGGCTGACTGGCATCCAGCTCAATCTTCTTGCGAATTTGACCGATATGAACGTCAACCACCCGTTGATCTCCTACATAGTCGTACTCCCAAACTTCCTGAATTAACTCCGAGCGACGCAAGACCCGACCGGGATGACAGGCAAGAAAATGGAGTAGATCGAATTCTAGGGCGGTTAAAGGCACAATTTGGTCGTTGATGGTCACCTCTCGCCGTCCTGGCTCGATAACTAGCTGGTCGAAGACAAGGCGCTGCTGCTCCGTAGCAGTAACTTCCCGTTTACGCTTCAGAATTGCTGCAACTCGGTTTTCGAGTTCTTGCAAGTCAAAAGGTTTCGTCAGGTAATCATCAGCGCCGCGTTTAAACCCAATATCCTTGTCAACTGCGTCCGAACGGCTGGTGAGCAAAAGAACAAAGACATCAGTGCGGCTCTGCATTTCCTGACACAGATTATAGCCAACAGCATCAGGCAAATTCACATCCAGAATCACTAGGTCTGGGTTGAATTGCTCAAATATGGCTAGAGCCGTTTTCCCATCATGAGCAGGCTGGATTTGATAGTTTTTCTGGGTTAAAAAGCGCTGAATTAAATTTCGGATTGCCGGGTCGTCATCCACGACAAGAATCTTAGCTGAGGCCATGGTCATAACTTTCCACGGAGAATTGGATCAGGGGTCGAGACGCAGGACAGGATTTTTGACACCAATGGTGCAATGAGCATTTTAGAGAATACTTTTCACCGATAAATGGATCAGGATCACTATGTAAGATTTTTGACACCAGTGGTGTATTGAGCATTTTAGACAATTATCGTCGTAGAATTAAGGGATGCCAATAGTTTTGACATCCTCCCCGTGAGGGATATTCGAGAAATTTCCCTAGAGCCTAACCACTTATGGCACCCAAGAAGCATTTCTCAGAAGTTAGAGGTTGCTTGCACAGAGCGCTTGCGGTTGAGGATCGAGCTAAACTAGCATTCAAGGGGGTTGGCATAGCACTCGCTCGGAACAGACCTGTTACCTATCAGTAACAGATCCAGTATTGAGTGTAATCGCTGCCCTAACCTACTTACCAGTGTAGAGTCGCTGTCATGCCAGTGAAAAGAAGGGATGTCTCGGAGGTTGTGAATGAGTGATCAAAATCCCTACGAAAAGCTCGGGGTCACGGAAGACGCTTCTTTTGATGAAATCCAGGAGGCTAAAAAACGCATAATGCAGCAGTATCGGGGCGATCAGAAGGTCTTGGATACGATGGAGGCTGCCTACGATGCGATTATTATGGATCGCCTCCGGATGCGCCAAGAGGGGAAAATTAAAGTTCCGGAACGCATCCGCTTTCCGGAGAGACTGTCTCAAGCACCGCCGAGTTTTCCCCAACCCCCAGTCAATAACTCTCCTGCATGGCTGCAACGGATGCTCGATACGCCGACAAGAGGGGACTTGCTCTGGCCTGCTGTTTCATTCTTACTGTTGGGTGGAATGACTGCTTTTTATCGAGCCCCGGATAATTCGCTTCTCCCCTTAACTTTGGCGTTAGGTTTCGGATGTAGTATTTACTTTATCAATCGTAAAGAACGCCAATTTGGTCGAGCTGTGTTGCTCTCGCTAGTCGGTTTACTAGCGGGGTTGGGATTGGGAACTTTGTTGGGCAATCCATTGGACGCGCAACTTGATAGTATCAGTTTGGAAACGGAAAAATTTACCACGTTGGTAACATTTGTTGTTTTTTGGTTGATTAGTAGCTTCCTTCGTTAACAAATGTCTCCGAGTGAGTAACCCGTCCTTGATTTGATTAGCGATCGCTTTTATGGCGCGAGCAGAGAACCTCTGCTCGCGTTGTCATATTATCTGCTTATCTACAAGGCTTCAAGCAAGAGTACCCTTGAGGGTACTACCTGAGTTCCACTGAATTGCTCAGAATAAAAACACAGATGATTGCCTCCTACTCCAACGTTTTGAGAAATAGGAATTTGTCCGAAGCTTAGACATCAGAATAGGAGTCATTTTCAAATAATTGTCTTTTTCCGCGACTCTCTGTTTGTAGCCAGTAGCAGATTTAGCAAATTTTCAACAGAAGCTCGATTGTATCCTGATGAACTAATAAATGTTTTGAAGGAGTTTCCATACTACTTTCAATAGGCTTTCGCGATCGCGTCGAAGAGCCGTTCGCCATTCAGTCCTTAATAATGCAGTTTTGTTTCTTCATTATTTGTTGCTAAACGTAACAGATGTGAAGGATTTCTGTAAACGGAGTTTACGCGATTGAAGACTGCAATCCAAGGTGGTTTGTTAACTCAAATCACTAGCAACCTGCAACTGTAGTCCTAAAAAATAGGAATTGCAATGACAAATTATCGGATTTCCGGTCGTGTAATCCATCGCAAAACTGGCGAAGGGATTGCAGGACTCCGGGTTGAGGTATGGGACAAAGACTTAATTTTCGATGACTTGGTCGGTAATGCTGTTACCGATAAGCAAGGTGCTTTCCAAATCGAGTTTGATGGCTCTCACTTTCAAGAACTCTTTTTCGATCGCCAACCCGACCTCTTCTTCAAAGTATTTCACAAAAATGAACTGATTAGAAGCACTAAGGATTCAGTGCTGTGGAATGTAGCAGCAGGAGACACTCAAGTCTCAATTGAGGTAGAGCGACCCATTTCCACCAATCCCAAGCCCCATCCAGCCAAGCCAACTTTAACTACACGCCCCCTTCAGGAGGAACTTTTCGTGGGAAATCCATTTACCCGTCGTACCGCAGCTCGCAAAATCCGCCAAGACGCGGCTGAACTGGCTTTTCTTCGCCCCCATTTCCAGCAAGTGACGAACGGTGAAGAGTCCGCTTATCGAAACCCTGACAATCAGCTTAGCTATATTGCCAACTATTCCAAAGGATTACCTCACAACGAGCTAGGCGAGGTTGAGCCAGAAGCCTACAGAGCCTTACTCAAAGCCTTAACCACTGGGAATCCGGATGACTTTGAGAAAATACCCTTGGGAACCGATCCCAAAAACGGCGGTCGCAAGTTGACGAATCCGCAGGCAGGATTAGCCTTTGACTTGGAAGGACCAGATG